>NZ_JBHVST010000011.1:0-122690 GCF_042885015.1 Streptomyces sp. NPDC058086
ACCACCGAGGACTGACGCGGAACCGGCGGAGGGCTGACGCAAGTCGGTCCCTCCGCTGCTCCCGCAGCATGACGGTGGCCCGGTTTGACCCCTCAAGCCGGGCCCCGTAACCTAGACCGTCGGCGTGTCCCCTGACGCGCCGCACCCCCGTAAACCTCTTCCTCCCGGAATTCTGCGTGTCATGCGTGTTCGCATGCCGTGCGCTTCGGGAGAGGCCGCTCGCGCAGCGCGTGGCTGGACTGCGGGGTTCCGTTCCGAGCGAGAGAGAGATCCGCGTGTACGCCATCGTGCGCAGCGGTGGTCGCCAGCACAAGGTTGCTGTCGGCGACATCGTTGAGGTTGACAAGATTTCCACTGCCAAGGTTGGCGACACGGTCGAGCTCTCGACCCTGCTCGTTGTCGACGGCGACGCCGTGACCAGCGACCCGTGGGTCCTTGCCGGCATCAAGGTCCAGGCCGAGATCGTGGACCACCACAAGGGCGTCAAGATCGACATCCTTCGCTACAAGAACAAGACCGGTTACCGCCGTCGTCAGGGCCACCGCCAGCAGTACACGGCGATCAAGGTCACTGAGATCCCCGCGGCTGCGAAGTAAGGGACTGAGGAGAGATGGCACACAAGAAGGGCGCATCGTCCACTCGGAACGGTCGCGACTCCAATGCTCAGCGGCTCGGCGTGAAGCGCTTCGGCGGTCAGGTCGTCAACGCCGGTGAGATCCTGGTCCGCCAGCGCGGCACCCACTTCCACCCGGGCAACGGCGTCGGCCGTGGCAAGGACGACACGCTGTTCGCCCTTGACGCCGGTGCGGTGGAGTTCGGTACCCACCGTGGCCGCAAGGTCGTGAACATCGTTCCGGTCGCCTGACCGGTTCTTTCGCGAGGCGGACCTCACTTCCCGTACGGGAAGCGGGTCCGCCTTTCGCGTGTTTTGAATAGAAGCGGCTCTGTGGCATACAGGGCTGCGCAGGACTTTCGTACGTAACTGGAGGCACATCCCATGACCACCTTCGTGGACCGCGTCGAGCTGCACGTCGCCGCGGGTAGCGGAGGCCACGGCTGTGCCTCCGTACACCGGGAGAAGTTCAAGCCGCTCGGCGGCCCGGACGGCGGCAACGGCGGCCGGGGCGGTGACGTGATGCTGGTCGTCGACCAGTCCGTGACCACGCTGCTCGACTACCACCACAAGCCGCATCGCAGCGCCACCAACGGCAAGCCCGGTGAGGGCGGCAACCGCTCCGGCAAGGACGGGCAGGACCTGATCCTGCCGGTGCCGGACGGCACGGTCGTGTTCGACAAGGCGGGCAACGTCCTCGCGGACCTCGTCGGCCACGGCACGTCGTACGTCGCCGCGCAGGGCGGTCGCGGTGGCCTCGGCAACGCGGCGCTGGCCTCGGCCCGCCGCAAGGCGCCCGGCTTCGCGCTGCTCGGTGTCCCCGGCGACTTCCAGGACATCGTCCTGGAGCTGAAGACCGTCGCGGACGTGGCCCTCGTCGGCTACCCGAGCGCCGGCAAGTCGTCCCTCATCTCCGTCCTGTCGGCCGCCAAGCCGAAGATCGCGGACTACCCCTTCACGACCCTCATCCCCAACCTGGGCGTGGTGACGGCGGGCGAGACGGTCTACACGATCGCGGACGTGCCCGGCCTCATCCCCGGCGCCAGCCAGGGCAAGGGCCTCGGTCTCGAGTTCCTCCGTCACGTCGAGCGCTGCAGCGTGCTGGTCCATGTGCTGGACACGGCGACCCTGGAGTCCGAGCGTGACCCGGTCACCGACCTCGACATCATCGAGGAAGAGCTGAAGCAGTACGGCGGCCTCGGCAACCGTCCGCGCATCGTCGTCCTCAACAAGATCGACGTGCCTGACGGCAAGGACCTCGCCGAGATGGTCCGCCCCGACCTGGAGGCCCGCGGATACCGCGTCTTCGAGGTGTCGGCGGTTGCGCACATGGGCCTGAAGGAGCTGTCCTTCGTGCTCGCCGAGATGGTCGGCACGGCGCGCGCCGCCAAGCCCAAGGAGGAGGCGACCCGGATCGTCATCCGCCCGAAGGCGGTCGACGACGCCGGCTTCACCGTGGTCCAGGAGGAGGACGGCCTCTACCGCGTGCGCGGCGAGAAGCCCGAACGCTGGGTCCGCCAGACCGACTTCAACAACGACGAGGCCGTCGGCTACCTCGCCGACCGTCTCAACCGCCTCGGCGTCGAGGCGGAGCTGATGAAGGCGGGTGCCCGCTCGGGCGACGGCGTCGCCATCGGCCCCGAGGAGAACGCGGTCGTCTTCGACTGGGAGCCGACCGTCATGGCCGGTGCGGAGATGCTCGGTCGCCGTGGCGAGGACCACCGCCTCGAAGCCCCGCGGCCCGCGGCGCAGCGCCGCCGCGACAAGCAGGCGGAGCGGGACGACGCGGAGAAGGAGTACGACGACTTCGAGCCGTTCTAGGCCGACGTTCGGCTGCGGGCGGGTGGGGGCTGTTCGCGCAGTTCCCCGCGCTCCTCGGGCGGGGCTTCGCCCCGATTGCCCGCCCGCCCCTCGTTTGCTCGGCTGGGGTTGTTCGCGCAGTTCCCCGTGTCCCTTTTAGGGGCGCGGGGAACTGCGCGATCTTTTGGGGGTCTGGGGGCGGAGCCCCCAGGTAGGGATGGGACGGGTAGGGGCGGCGGGGGCGTGGAGAGCCGGTGGCGTCCCCACCACGACGGTTCGCCCTTCGCTTGTTTGTCATGCTCTTGATGAACTCCGTTCAGTGAGTGGGCCACTGCGGCGTGTGAGCCTCCCGGTGTCCAAGGGGCCACCGACGCAGGGGAGTTCACCGATGACCGGAACCGTCTCGCGCGATCGACGCCGCTTTCTCACCACAGGTGCCGCGGCCCTGGGCGCCGCCGCGACCAGCCAGTTGTGGCTGCCCGGCACCGCCCGCGCCGCCGAACCCCCGCTGCCCGACGGGGTGTTCACCCTCGGCATCGCCTCCGGCGACCCGTTGCCCGACGCCGTCGTGCTGTGGACCAGGCTCGCCCCCGACCCGCTGAACGGCGGCGGCATGCCCGACCGCGCGGTACCGGTGGAGTGGGAGATCGCCGAGGACGCCCGTTTCAGAAGGCCGGTGCGGCGGGGCGTCGCACAGGCACTGCCCGAGTACGGCCACAGCGTCCACGTCGACGTCCGCGGACTGCGCCCCGACCGCGCGTACTGGTACCGCTTCCGTGCCGACGGTCAGCTCTCGCCGACCGGCCGCACCCGCACCGCCCCGCACCCCCACAGCTCCGGCGGCTCGCTGCGCGTCGCGCTCGCCTCCTGCCAGAACTGGCAGAACGGCTACTTCACCCCGTACGCCGACATGCTCGCCCAGGACCCCGACCTCGTGCTCTTCGTCGGCGACTACATCTACGAGTCCGCGCCGTCGGCGACGGCCGTCCGCCGGCACGAGGGCGGCGGGGAGCCGTACACCCTCGTCCAGTACCGCAACCGCTACGCGCAGTACCGCACCGATCCGCACCTCATGGCGATGCACGCCGCCGCGCCCTGGGTGGTCACCTTCGACGACCACGAGGTCGACAACGACTTCGCCGGGGAGATCCCGCAGGACCCGGCCAAGCAGTCGCACGACGCGTTCGTGGCCCGGCTGACCGCCGCCTACCAGGCGTACTACGAGCACATGCCCGTCCGGGCGACCGCGGTGCCGAATGGTCCGCACATCCGGATGCACCGGCGGCTCGACTTCGGCCGGCTGGTCCGGCTGAACGTCCTGGACACCCGGCAGTTCCGCAGTGACCAGGCGACCACCCGGGCGGGCGCCGAAGACCCCTCGACGACCATGCTCGGCGCCGAGCAGAAGGCCTGGCTGCTGCGCGGGCTGCATCACTCACCGACGCGCTGGAACCTGATCGCCTCGCAGATCATGATGGCCGAGACCGATCTGCAGATCGGCCCCGGCAAGCTCTGGTTCTACGACGCCTGGGACGGATACCAGGCCGAACGCAACGCGCTCATGGGGGAGTTGACCACCGTGCGCAACCCCGTCGTGCTGACCGGGGACCGTCACCTCACCATGATCAGCGACCTCAAGGAGGACTTCGCCGACCCGGAGTCCGACGTCGTCGGCGCCGAGTTCGTCGGGACCTCCATCTCCAGCGGCGGCGACCAGGACCAGGTGGCCTTCCACAGCGAGTGGGACCCGCGGATGCCGGACAACCCGCACTGGAAGTTCATCGACGCTCACCGCGGCTACCACCTCTTCGACATCCGGCGCGAGGGCATCGACGCCACCGTCCGCGCCCCGGAGACCGTGCTGCGGCCGGACGCCGCGTCCAGCACGCTGGGCCGGCTGCGGGTCGAGGCGGGGAAGCCGGGCGTACGTCTGGTCTGAGCAGCGCTGTTCTGTGACTCACAGGACTCAGCCGTTCTGTGACTCACAGGACGTATGTGACTCACAGGACGCGTGAGACTCACAGAACTCACGGGAATCCTGGGACTCATGTGAGTCCCAGGACATTCTCAGGTAAGGCTCAGGTAAGAGATTTAATCTCCCTTGACCATGGAGACCGACTGTACGCATCACGACTCGGCGTCCCCTGAGGCGGAGACCGGCGAAACCGCCTCGAAGAGCGCCCCCACGCCGCTGCCCCCCGGCACCCGGCTGCTGCACATCGGCCCGCACAAGACCGGGACCACGTCGATCCAGGGCGCCCTGTTCGCCGCGAAGGACGCGATGGCCGGGCACGGCGTCGACTTTCCGGCCCACAGCAGGCACCCGATGGAAGCCGCCCTCGCGATCTGCGCCCGGCCCGGGATGATGGGCGACGCCAAGCCCACCGAGGGGCACTGGAAGCGGCTCGTCGACGCGGTGCACGCCACCGGCAGGCGCACCTCGGTGGTCAGCAGCGAGTTCTTCGCCGACGCGCCCGACGACGAGGCCATCGCCCGGGTCGTCGACGACCTCGGCCGGGGCCGGGGCCGGGACCAGGGCCGAGTCCATGTCCTGGTCACCCTGCGGCCGCTGTGGAAGATCATGCCCTCGCAGTGGCAGCAGTACGTGCAGAACGGTCTGCGCATGGGCTACGAGGACTGGCTCGCACACATGCTGCGCAAGGCCCCGTACGAGAAGCCCAATCCGAGCTTCTGGCGCCGCCACCGCCACGACCGGCTCGTCGAGCGCTGGGTACGGGTCGTCGGCGCCGAGAACGTCACCGTCGTGGTGGTCGACGACCGTGACCGCGACGGTCTTATGCGCACGTTCGAATCCCTCCTCGGCCTGCCCGACGGTCTCCTGGTGCCGGTGCCGGACACGGCCAATCGCTCGCTCACACTCGCCGAGACCGAAATGCTGCGGAAACTCAATATGGAGTTCCGCGGCAATGGGCTGCCCGACGAGGTGTATTCCAAGATGGTGCGGGGCGGCGCCGTCATGCATATGAAGAACGCCTGTCGCCCGGCCCCGGACGACGCGCGGATCACCACGCCGCGCTGGGCACTGGAGGCGGCCGCCGGTATCGGCGCGGAGATGGCCGAGCGGATCGCCGCCATGGGTGTACGGGTGCTGGGTGACCCGGCGTTGCTGTCCGTCGTACCCAGCGTCGCGAGCGGCGAGGGGACGGGGCCGCCGCGGATCGACACCGAGGTGGCGGCCCACGCGCTGTACGGGGCGCTCGCCGTGGCTGCCGCGGCTCCCGCGCATCCCGCCGCCTCCGTGCGCTCGGTTCACCAGACCTCGTCCAAGGAACTCGTGCGGGTCCTCGGTCACCGGGTCCTCAAGCGTCTGAAGCGGGAGTGAAGAACGCACGTAAAACGTGTGCAGTTACTCACAGCAAATCCGGACAATACGGTTCGGGATCTCGGAAGTCACCTGCATGCAAGGTGAATAGCCGGTTGCGTGCACATAAGCAGCAGAGGGCGCTCACCTTGCATGGCAGTAACGGAAAGTGGGAGCATTCCAAAGTTCCCTGTCGCCCCAAGGTAGGTCACCTGTGTCTGAGCACTTTGCCAAGCCCCGTACCACCGCAGTGATCCTGGCCGGCGGCACCGGTCAGCGCGTGGGTCTGTCGATTCCGAAGCAGCTGCTGAAGATCGCAGGCAAGGCGGTCATCGAGCACACGCTGACCACCTTCGAACAGGCCGAGTCGATCGACGACATCATCGTGCTGATGGCTCCCGGCTATGTGCCGGACGTCGAGAAGATCGTCGCGAAGGCGGGGCTGAAGAAGGTCACCAAGGTGATCGAGGGCGGCTCGACGCGGAACGAGACCACCGAGCGCGCGATCGCCGCGCTCGGCGAGGGTCTGGCCGAGGGCGAGGACGCCAATGTCCTCTTCCACGACGCCGTGCGCCCGCTGCTGTCCGAGCGCGTCATAGACGACTGTGTCACGGCCCTGGAGCGTTACCAGGCCGTCGACGTCGCCATCCCCTCCGCGGACACGATCATCGTGACCCGCACCCACGGCGAGGACGGCGAGTTCATCACCGAGATCCCGGACCGCTCCCGGCTGCGCCGCGGCCAGACGCCCCAGGCGTTCAAGCTGTCCACGATCCGCCGCGCCTACGAGGTCGCGGCCGGTGACCCCAACTTCCAGGCCACCGACGACTGCTCGGTCGTGCTCAAGTACCTGCCGGACGTGCCGATCCACGTCGTCGCGGGCGACGAGTACAACATGAAGGTCACCCAGCCCGTCGACGTCTTCATCGCCGACAAGCTCTTCCAGCTGGCGTCCACCGCCGCCCCCGAGCAGGCCGACGAGGCCGCCTACCGCGAGCTGCTCAGCGGAAAGACCGTGGTGGTGTTCGGCGGTTCGTACGGCATCGGCAAGGACATAGCCGAACTCGCCGAGGGCTACGGCGCGACGACCTACGCGCTCGGCCGCTCGACCACCGGCACCCACGTCGAGAACCCGGAGGAGGTCGACGACGCGCTGTCCACGGCGTACGCCGAGACCGGGCGTATCGACTACGTCATCAACACCGCCGGGGTGCTGCGCATAGGCAAGCTCGCGGAGACGGACAACGCGACGATCGAGGAAGCGCTGAAGGTCAACTATCTGGCCCCGGTGCAGATCGCCCGCTCCGCGTACAAGTACCTCGCCGAGACCAACGGCCAGTTGCTGCTCTACACCTCCAGCAGCTACACCCGCGGCCGCGCCGAGTACAGCCTCTACTCCTCCACCAAGGCCGCCATGGTGAACCTCACCCAGGCGCTGTCCGACGAGTGGGCCGGCGACGGCATCCGCGTCAACTGCATCAACCCCGAGCGCACCGCGACCCCGATGCGCACCAAGGCCTTCGGCCAGGAGCCCGCGGGCTCGCTGCTCTCCTCCGAGGCGGTCGCGCGCACCTCGCTCGACGTCCTCCTCTCCGAAATGACCGGTCACGTCATCGATGTACGCCAGCAGGACCCGACCGCGGGCGCCGGACGGGCCTCCGGATTCGAAGCGGCGCTGGCCAGCGTGCTGGACCGTCAGGACGGCGTGGCATAATTAACGCCAATTAGTCTTCTTGGAATTCAGGCCTCTGAGTCTGCGCGTTTGCCGCGTATTCACAGAGGCCTGAGTCCGTAAAATTCCCGGATTGTCCGCGATCGCCCGCAAGGCCCTTTTCGTTAATCAAGCAGTAACAAAACCGGCACACACCCCTCAAGAGCAGGTTTCTCCGTGATATCCACCGCTATACGCGTTGCCCGGGTGGGCAGTGCGGCCGAGCTGGCCGCGGCGGCCCTCATGATGCTGGGCTTCCCCTGCCTGATGCTGGCCGCGCTCCTCCCGAGCGTCGGTGCCTTCGCGGCCGCGGCCGCTGTGACGTACCTGGCGGACCACTATCTGCACCGGCGTGGCAGCTATCTGGTCAACCGCCTCAGCAAGGTGCGCGCCGGTCTGTCCATCAGGTTCCTGATCCGACAGCTGCTGCTGGTCCTGCTGCTCGCGCGCCTGGACCTGTCCGACAGCATGGTCTTCTACGCGGCGATCGCGTGCTTCCTCGCCTTCTACGGCTTCCAGGCCCCGCACAGCGCGCTGATCACCCTGATCCGGCTGCGCCGCAAGATGCCGGTCGCCACCCGCAACGTCGACCTGGCCTCACGCATCCGCATCCCGGACGCACCGCCGCGCACCCTGCTCGACCGGGCCGCCGAGAAGATGCTCCACCTCGACCTGCTGGCCGTCGCCGGCGTCCTCGTCACCGGGGCCACCGACAGCAACGTGTACGGCTTCGCGGGCATCGCGGCCACGCTGGTGCTGGCGTTCGTCTACGTCGTCGCGCTCGTCCCGTACATCCGCGGCAAGAAGACCCCGCCGAACGCGGACACGGTCCTGGCGGCGGTCGACGGCTGGCTGCGCGAGTACCGCCCGGAGACGGTGCTGTACTTCTCGGGCTCCAAGGACTCGGCGTACCAGGTCAACATGTGGCTGGAGACGATGGAGCAGCTGGACACCCGGCCGCTGATCATCCTGCGCGAGCGCGCCATCCTGGAGCGCATGGCGCCCACCACGGTGCCGGTCATCTGCGTGCCCGGAGGGGTGCACCTGATGAACATGGACCTGTCCACGGTGCGCGTCGCGCTGTACGCGGCGAACGTCGGCAAGAACATCCACATGCTGCGCGTGCCGACCATGAAGCACGTCTTCATCGGTCACGGCGACAGCGACAAGCTGGCCAGCGTCAACCCGTTCAGCAAGGCGTACGACGAGGTGTGGACCGCCGGCCGCGCGGGCCGCGACCGCTACGCCATCGCCGACGTCGGTGTCCGCGACGACGACATAGCGGAGGTCGGCCGCCCGCAGCTCGCCCCGATCCAGACCTGGCAGGCCGTGCCCGAGGGACGTATCCCCACGATCCTGTACGCCCCCACCTGGGAGGGCTGGGACGACAACCCGGGCAACACCTCGATCCTGCTGGCGGGCGCCAACATCGTGCGCGCGCTGCTGAAGGCCGAGCAGCCGGTCCGCGTCCTGTACAAGCCGCACCCGTTCACCGGCACCCGCAGCCCGCAGGCCAAGACCGCGCACGAGAAGATCGTCGCGCTGGTCGAGAAGGCGGCCGCCGAGCGCGCCGCCGACCCGCGCTTCACCGTCGACGCGGCGGCCCAGTCCGCGGCCAAGGCGGAGCTGGCCCGCATCGAGGCCCGCATCGAGAAGCTGACCGGTGTCACCGAGAGCGGTGACGAGGCAGAGGCCACCCGCGACGGCCTGGTCGACACGGCCGCGCACGCCGAGGTCGCCCGGCTGCGGACCGAGTGGAACGACGCCTACTGGCGCTCCTTCGGCAGCTGGGAGCACCGGGTCATCACGGGTGCCGAGCCGCGCCTGTACGACTGCTTCAACGTGTCCGACGCGATGGTCTCCGACATCTCGTCCGTGGTCTCCGACTTCATCGCGAGCGGCAAGCCGTACGCGGTCACGGACTCCGCGGAGCTGGGCGTCGAGGAGTTCAAGCGGCAGAACACCGCGGTGCGTGCCGCCGTGATCCTGTCGAACTCGGCCAGTGAGCTGGGCGAACTGCTCGCCGAGGTCACCGACCCGTCCTCGGACGCGCTGGCCGCCGACCGCCGGGAGCTGAAGGAGTACCTGCTCGGCCCCGACGAGCCGGCGTCGATCGACCAGTTCAACGCCGCGGTGCGCGATCTCGCGAAGAAGTCCCGGGCGCGCAACCTCGGTCAGGAGACCGGCGCGGCGGCCGCCGCCGTGGAGCTCGCGAACGGAGTTCCCGCGCAGCGGAAGGCCTCGGCGGACGAGACGGGCGGCGCGGCCGTCAAGGGCTGATCCACCTCGCCGGGCAGTCACCTCTCCGCATAGCCAGTGAAAGGGCCGGGCCCCGAGGAGCATCCTCGGGGCCCGGCCCTTTCCCGTTCCCCGTAAACCTGTGAACCGCATCACATTTGGTGTCCGGTGAAGCAACCTCTTCGTGCTTTCAACCGTCTTTGAGGTAGCCCTTGAGCTGATACGGGGGAAATGTTCGGATGACAATGGAGAAACGTGACCGTGACGCAGCCTGATGTGAGCGTGATCATCGGGGCGTACGAGGCCATGCCCTACCTGGTCAAGTGCCTGGAGTCGGTCGAGGCCCAGACGCTCGATCCCGCTCGTATCGAGGTCATCGCCGTCGACGACGGGTCGAAGGACGGCACCGGCGAGTACCTCGAGGAGTTCGCGGAGCGTGCGGCCATGGCCGTCACGGTGATCCGGCAGGCCAACTCCGGCGGCCCCAGCGGCCCGCGCAACGTCGGCCTCGACAAGGCCCGCGGCCGGTACGTCTTCTTCCTCGACGCCGACGACTACTTCGGCCCCGAGGCCCTGGAGCGCATGGTCGCCATGGCCGACGAGCACGCCACGGACGTCGTGCTCGGCAAGGTCATCGGCGTCAACCGCAACGCCCCCAAGTCGATGTGGGGCAAGAATCAGCCCCGCACGGACGTCTTCTCCTCACAGATCAAGTTCACGCTCAGCGCGCAGAAGCTCTTCCGGCGCGAGCTGCTCACCCGGCACGACATGCACTTCGACGAGTCGCTGAAGACCGGCGAGGACGCCCTCTTCACCATGGAGGCCTACCTCCGTGCCGACGGCGTCTCCGTGGTCGCCGACTACGACTGCTACTACCTCGTCGGCCGCGACGACGGAAAGCACGTCACCAAGAGCGGCAGCTACACCCTGCGCTTCGACTCCGCCCGCGCCCTGATGGGCCTGATCGCCGAGCACGTGCCCGCGGGCAAGCGCCGCGACGGCCTGATGGTCCGCCCCTTCCTCGTCACGCTGCTGCCGCAGTTCGGCCCCGTCTTCCTCAAAGACGACGAGGAGGTCAGACAGAACAAGCTCGCGCTGGCCAAGCCGCTGATCGACGCGTACTGGACCGAGGGGGTCGCGAACCGCCTCAAGGTCAACGAACGGCTCCGGGTGAACCTCGCCGGTCAGGGCCGGGGCGACCTGCTGGTGGACGTCCTGGACTTCATCAAGAAGAAGAAGGCGCCCACCCTCCACGTGGACCCGCGCAGCCGCAAGGCCTACCTGGCCTACCCGCACTTCCAGGACAAGGCGGCGCCGCTCCCGGACAGCTGGTTCATCCCGACCTCCCGCGAGACGGTCACCATCGAGAGCTTCAAGTTCGCCCCCGCCGCCCACTTCCCGGGCATGCGCACCGCCCGCAAGATGGCGCGCAAGGTCCTCGGGCCGCGCCGCGCGGGCTGACGAAGACGCCCGTTCCGCGGCCCGGAGGGCTACGGAACGGGCGTTCGGTGAACCGCCTGGCCATCAAGGCCGCCGATGAGGGCTTTGCTCAAGGCCGATGAGGCCTGCTCAAGGCCGGTGAGGGCTGGTCAAGGCCAGTAAGGGCTACTGGCGCCCCGACTGCAGAGCCTTCCGCAGCGGGCGCCCCACCGCTCGCCGGGCCATGCGATAGACGGAGCGCTGCGGCGCAGTCGCCGCGACCGCCGGCTTCGCGGCGGTCTTGCGGGCCTTGTCGAGTTCGCGCTGGAGCTTCGCGTTGTCCGTGGACAGTTCGCCGATACGGGTCTGGAGCCAGCCGAACCTGCTGGTCAGCGAGGCGACGTCGGCGTCATTCCAGGGGCGGACGCCGGCCGGGAAGGCGAGCGAGCGCAGCCGCTTCTCGTGGGCCGCGCCCCCGTCGCCGTGCGTGAACGTGTTCTCCAGGCCGTTGCGCTCCAGGAAGCCCATGAAGCGGTCGAAGCGTTCCTGGTGGCCGTCCGTGAGCGCGCCGAAGTCCGCCTCCGCGTACAGCCCGGCCGGGTCGAGGTCCTCCGGCAGCGCGTTGATCCTGCGGTGCGGGATGCCGAAGTAGCGGCACAGCTCCAGGGTGCGCGAGTCGCCGCACAGCACGGTCGAGGGCGTACCGGCCAGCAGCGCCGCGATATTGCCGTGGATGCGGGAGCCGAACGAGAAGTCGAAGTCCCGCAGGTCGTCGATCCAGGTCACGGGGTCGATGTACACACGGACCTTGTCCTCGCGGTACATCGGGTGATCCGGGTGCGTGGGCATCGCGGTGACGGAACCGTTCGGATCCGACAGGTCGCGCCAGTGCAGCTGGCGGGCGTCGCTGAGGTTCTGTCCGACGAACCGCAGGTGCGGATAGCGGGCGTGCGCCCGGCGGATGACCCGGTCCAGGCCCTGGGACTTCACCGCGCTGTGCGAGCCGTTGACCGCGACCCGGGACTCGGGACCGAGCGCGGGCGCCTTCTTGCGTACGTCGAGCTCCCTGCCGTACATGAACAGCGATGGGCAGCCGATGACCTCGACGTCACGGAAGCCCATGTCCTTCAGGTACCGCTCGGTGAACTCGCCGCGTACCCCGATGGACGCGCTGCGCTCGAGCACCGCGGTGACGAACTCCCGGACGGCCGGTTCCATGGGCTTCAGCCTGGCCGGGTTGTAGTCCAGACCGGTCTGCGCGCCGATGCCCGGTACGACCACCGGGATCTTCAACTTGCTGATGAGCTGCGTCAGCCGCCTGAGCTGGGGCTCGAACGAGGGCCGGAACGCGTTGGCCAGCGGAACGACGAAGGCGTCGTACTCCTCGTTGATGCGGCCCGCGGCGGCGACGTTGGTACGGATGCCGTTCGACACGACCTCGGCGCGAGGTGTCTCAAGGATCTTGTGCGCGGCGTCGCTGAAGATCAGGTTTCCCGCGTTGGTGGCGATGACGTCCTGGTGGAGAGCCTGCTCCACAGGGACGACGTCGTACGGGCTCTTCCCTGATCTCAGGAGTATGCGCTTCACCGGATGAACATTAGATGCCACGTTGGTCAACTTATCTTTGCGTCATCTTTAAGTTCTATGAGGAACCCGCACAACCTTTTTTGCATACGCGGGACGTGATCGAGCGGCTACGCGCGGGTGATCATGGGGGCCGGGCGCCGTCCGCAGGCTGGACCGACGGGCGCCACCCCCGCCCCTTCGCGTAGATTGCCGGGCGGGACCGACGCGAGGGGACACACCGCAGGTGGCAGGGCAGGTGACTGGGCACATGGCAGGCCAGGTGGCAGGGGCGAGGCAGGCCGTGGCCGGGGCCCACAGGATCGTCGTCAAAGTGGGTTCCTCGTCGCTGACCACGGCCGCGGGCGGACTCGACGCGGACCGTGTCGACGCGCTCGTCGACGTCCTCGCCAAGCACCGCAGCGGCGGGGAGAAGGAGATCGTCCTCGTCTCGTCCGGTGCCATCGCGGCCGGCCTCGCCCCGCTCGGGCTGCGCCGCCGCCCCAAGGACCTGGCCCGGCAGCAGGCCGCCGCCAGCGTCGGCCAGGGCCTCCTGGTCGCCCGCTACACCGCCTCCTGCGCCCGCCACGGCATCCGTGTCGGCCAGGTGCTCCTCACCTCCGACGACACCAGCCGGCGTGCCCATCACCGCAACGCCGCCCGCACCCTCGACAAGCTCCTCGCCATGGGCGCCCTGCCGGTCGTCAACGAGAACGACACCGTCGCCACGGACGAGATCCGCTTCGGCGACAACGACCGGCTCGCCGCGCTCGTCGCCCACCTCGTACGGGCCGACCTGCTGGTCCTGCTCTCCGACGTGGACGGCGTGTACGACGGCGACCCCAGCAAGACGGGCACCTCGCGGATAGCGGAGGTCCGCGAGCCGCGGGACCTCGCGCACGTCGACATCGGCAGCGCGGGCAAGGCGGGCGTCGGCACCGGCGGCATGGTCACCAAGGTCGAGGCGGCCCGGATCGCGGCGGCCGCGGGCATCCCCGTGGTGCTCACCTCCGCCGTGCACGCCGCCGAGGCCCTCGCGGGCGGGGACACGGGCACGTACTTCCACCCCACCGGCAAGCGCTCCGCCGACCGGCTGCTGTGGCTGCAGCACGCCTCGACCCCGCAGGGCGCGCTCGTCCTGGACGACGGGGCCGTGCGCGCGGTCGTCGACCGGCGCACCTCGCTGCTGCCGGCGGGTATCGCGGCCGTCGAGGGCGACTTCACCGCGGGCGACCCCGTCGAGCTGCGCGACGGCACGGGGCGGGCGGTCGCACGGGGCCTGGTGAACTTCGATGCCAAGGAGATCCCCCAGCTCATCGGGCGCTCGACCCGCGAGCTGGCCCGCGAGTTGGGCCCGGAGTACGAACGCGAGGTCGTACACAGGGACGACCTCGTGCTCCTGCATCCGTAAGACGCCTGTTCCGCACGACCTCCGAAACAGCTGTCCAGTACACCCGTAAAAGGCCGATTCCGAGGCCCCCGCCGGGGGACGTTGTGTAAAAGTGCCACACGGTGGCTCCCCACCTGCTCAACTTTGTTGCGGGGAGACCCCGATGCAGCCCGATGCGGTACGACGATTGCAGACCATTGCGGACTATTGCGGACCATTGCGAAGAGGAGGCCGTCGTGAGACGAGTGCGCCCTGGGGCGGCGGCGTCCCGCGGCGGTGCCGCCTCCCGGGCGGGTGGTCCGGCTTCCCGCGCGGCGGGCGAGGAACGGGCTCTGACGAGTGTCGCGGCCGGTGACACCTACAAGGGCGAGAAGCCGGCCGACCAGCCCCGGCTGTGGCATGTCACGCTGAGCGTCTCGGGTGGTGAGGCCCCGCTGAAGGAGGTCAGGCGTGCCCTCGAACAGCTGGCCCACGACCACCCGTTTCTGCTGACCAGCCGCTACGCCAACGACCACGCGGAGATCCGCTACTGGGAAGAGGCCCGCGACCTGCACGACGCGGCGGCCGTCGCCCTGCGCCTGTGGGGCGAGCACCGCCAGACCGCCAAGCTCCCGCCCTGGGAGATCGTGGGCCTGGAGGTCATCGACCGCGAGACCTACCACCAGCGGATCGCGGAGGGGTATGGCCCACTTCCGGCCACTCCGGTGGGAGTCCATCCCTTTTGACCCTGTCTCGGGGTGTGGGACAGCCGCTGGACGGGTCCGTCCGGCGCACTACCCTTCCGATATGACCACGCTCTCGCCGTACGACTCGATGTCCCCGGTCACCCAGGCCGCCTACCGCGCCAAGGCCGCCGCCGCCGATCTCGCCCCCCTGCCGCGGGCCGAGAAGGACGACGCGCTGCTCGCGATCGCGGACGCGCTGGAGGTCCGTACGAGCGAGATCGTCGCGGCCAACGCCAAGGACATCGCGCGCGCCCGCGAGGCCGGCACCAGCGAGACCGTCATCGACCGGCTCACGCTCACGCCCGAGCGCGTGCGTGCCATCGCCTCGGACGTGCGGGACGTCGTCTCGCTGCCCGACCCGGTCGGCGAGGTCGTGCGCGGCTCGACCCTCCCGAACGGCATCGACCTGCGCCAGGTCCGCGTCCCGCTCGGCGTCGTCGGGATCATCTACGAGGCCCGCCCGAACGTCACGGTCGACGCCGCCGCCCTCTGCCTGAAGTCCGGCAACGCCGTCCTGCTGCGCGGCTCCTCCTCGGCCTTCGAGTCGAACACCGCCCTGGTCCGGGTGCTGCGCGACGCCGTGGGCGGCGCCGGACTGCCCGCCGACGCCATCCAGCTGGTGCCCGGCGAGGGTCGCGAGTCGGTGCGCGAACTGATGCGCGCCCGCGGTCTGGTCGACGTCCTCATCCCGCGCGGCGGCGCCTCGCTGATCCGCACGGTCGTTCAGGAGTCCACCGTCCCCGTCATCGAGACCGGCACGGGCAACTGCCATGTGTACGTCGACGCGAACGCCGACCTCGACATGGCGATCGACATCCTGATCAACTCCAAGGCGCAGCGGCCGAGCGTCTGCAACTCCGCCGAGACGCTCCTCGTGCACCAGGACATCGCCCCCGAGTTCCTGCCGCGCGCCCTGGACGCCCTCGCGGACGCCGGGGTCACCGTGCACGCCGACGAGCGCGTCCTCGCCTATGCCAAGGACTCCAAGGCCACCGTCGTCGAGGCCACGCCCGAGGACTGGGAGATCGAGTACCTCTCGTACGACATCGCCGCGGCCGTCGTCGACTCGCTCGACCGGGCCGTCGAACACATCCGGCTGTGGACCTCCGGCCACACCGAGGCCATCGTCACCACCTCGCAGCAGGCCGCCCGCCGCTTCACCCAACTGGTGGACTCCACCACGGTCGCCGTGAACGCCTCGACCCGCTTCACCGACGGCGGCCAGTTCGGCTTCGGCGCCGAGATCGGCATCTCCACGCAGAAGCTGCACGCGCGGGGGCCGATGGGGCTGCCGGAGCTGACGAGCACCAAGTACATCGTCACGGGTGACGGACACATCCGGCGCTGAGCCCGCACTCCGCGTGAGCCGCGTCTCGTCAGGCGGATGAATTTCCATACCGTCTGCCCAAAATGACCCCCCAGGTCTACTCTGGATCCGTGCCGGAGGACGTGGGGGGCACGCCGTTCCCTGACGGCTGGGAGCCCGACGACGACCGCGACCGCGGGGGTGCGGACGAAGAGTTCGCCTCCGTGGTCTTCGACGAGGACTTCGTACGTGCGGCGGTGATCCATGAGCCGACCGCCGTCGAACGCCTCCTAGCAGCCGCGCAGGCCCGCGCGGAGGCCTCAGAGGCCGAGGCGCGCCGGGCGCACTCACGGGGTGCCCGCGGCGACGACGAGCGCTACGAGGACGGGTTCGGGCCGGACGGCCCTGGCGACTACGACCATGACCCGGACCTGGACGATCTCGACGACACCGAGATCCTCGAAGGCCGCTACGGAGCGCCGGGCTCGTACGGCAGATACGGCAGGGCCTACGGGAAGCAGGCCCGCTGGCACCGCCCCGTCGCCTGGGTGCTCGCTCTGGTGATGGGCGTCGGCATGGTCGCCCTGGCCTTCACCGCGGTCTACCGGGGGGCCTCCTCGGGCCGCCAGGACCAAGTTCCGCCACCCGCGTCCACGGGCCTCGAACAAGGCCAGGACAAGGTCACCGGCACCGGCCCCTCTGCTTCGGCCGAGTACTCCCATTCGGCCGTGTCCGCGGTTCCCCGAACGCCCTGACACCCATGGCGCCCGCGCCGCCCGTGACGGCCCTTCGAACATTCTGACGATCGCGACGGTCCTTGGCGATCCTGGTGAGAACCTGTCAGAAGTTGTCGTGTACCACGGCGTTTACCTGAGCCCCCGGAGACCTACCCTGAAGGTATGGGCGGGCCTGGAGACCCACCTGAGGGGACACCCGAGGGCGCTCCCGCTGGTGGAGAGGACGAATACCGATCCGTCGTCTTCGACGAGTCGTTCGTCCGTGCTGCCCGCCTCCAGGAGTTCTCCGCGCAGGAGCGGATGGCCGACCACGCCCCGGCCGTACGCCGCCGCCCCACCCTCCAGCGCGGTCTGCCCCGGCAGGCGCTGATACTGGTCCTGCTGATCGCCGTCGCCTTCGGCACCGCGATCTACATGGGCGTGCGGCACCCGTACCAGACCCCGGCAGCCCAGCCGCCCGAACCGCTGCGGATGACCGTCATACCCCTCGCGCCCCAGACCGCCGTGCCGGGGGCCACGAGCGCCGAGGAGCTGTACGCGCACAGCCCGGCCGCCCAGTTCGCCGTCGGCGCCGACGGCATCGCGCTGCCCGCCTACCGGCGCACCGCGCACTTCTCCGACAGCCAGGTCGTGGCCGCCCTGACCACCGCCAAGGACTACCTCGTGAAGTCCTCGCTCGACCCGGAGGTGCTCACGGGCGTCACCAACCGGCCCGTACGGATCCTGCTCGCCCCGCAGCAGCTCGACCAGTTCGACCAGAGCTTCGACCACCCGGCCGCCGACGGACGGCACGCGCCCACCGGCTGGCTGGTCCGTTTCGACCCCACCCGCGCCCAGCTCGCCGACTCCAGGATCAGGGTGCAGGGCACCCTCCAGGCCGCCGAGTTCGACTCCAGCACCCTTGAGGTCGTCGCCGACCACACCTTCGTGTACGCCCTGAAGCCGGCCGGCTCGGACCCCAAGGCGAAGGCCTCGCTGTTCACCGTCCGGCGCGAGCTGCAGTTCCGCTTCGACCGCGACGACCTGCGCATGCACCAGGCCGAGCTGGTCGTCTCCTACGTCCAGGCCGGGCCGCTCGCCTGCTCCGAGGACTCGGTGACCCATCTGCACCCGCTGCTCGCGGGCCAGACGGCGAAGGCGGGCGGCCCGGCCGGCACCGACCCGTATGCGACGGGCAGCGCGACAGCACTGTGCGGCTCACTGGCGACGAGCTCGCAGCCCAGGGTCTGACAGCCGAGGGTCTGGCAGCCGAGGTTCTGCCGGCCGAGGGTCTGGCAGCCCAAGGCCCGACAGCCGAGGTTCTGCCGGCCGAGGGTCTGGCCGTGACCGTCGCGTCCCCGGCTCCCGTGCGCGTCAGTCGTCGTCCTCGGGGGTGCTGTCCCGGGGCGGCTGGTCCTTCGGCGAGGTCCGGTCCTCGGGGGCGGTCCGGTCGTTCGGGGTGCCGCCGGCGAAGCCCCCGAATCCGCGCCGCACTCGCCCGCCGAGGTCACCCGCGCCCCCCGCGATGTCGCTGACCAGCTTCATCAGCGGGTCCTTGGAGTTCTTGACGTCCGTGGCATAGCTCGCGGCCGACTGCCGGAAGGAGTCCGAGACCGAGGTCTCCTTGTCCTCGCTGCGCCGCGGATAGTGACCGTCCATGATCCGCTGGTAGTCGCGGGACTCGGCCCACTTCTTCAGCTCGGCGGCCCGCACGGTGGTGAAGGGGTGTGTGCGGGGGAGGGTGTTGAGGATCTTGAGAACGGAGTCGCGCAGGTCGCCCCCGGCCTCGTACTCCTCGGCCTGCTCGAGGAACGCGTCCACGTTCATCTCGTGCAGGTGATTGCCTCCCGCGAGCTTCATCAGGCCGCGCATCGAGGCCTTCAGGTCCTGCCCGACGAGGAGCCCCGCCCGGTCGGCCGACAGCTCCGACTTGCGGAACCACTCGCGCAGCGCGGTCACGATCGCCATGATCGCGATGTTGCCCAGCGGGATCCAGGCCACCCTGAGCGCCAGATTGGTCAGGAAGAGCAGGATCGTGCGGTAGACGGCGTGACCGGAGAGCGCGTGGCCGACCTCGTGCCCGACGACGGCCCGCATCTCCTCCTCGTCCAGGAGCTCGACGAGCCCGGTTGTCACGACGATGATCGGCTCGTCCAGGCCGATGCACATCGCGTTCGGCTGCGGGTCCTGGGTGACGTACATCGGCGGGACCTTCTCCAGGTCCAGGATGTGGCAGGCGTCCCGCAGCATCGTGTTGAGGTGCGCGAACTGGGCGTCGGAGACGCGCACCGAGTCGGACAGGAACAGCAGCCGCAGGCTGCGCTCGGGCAGCAGGCCGCTCAGGGCCTTGAAGACCGTGTCGAAGCCGCTGAGCTTGCGCAGGGCCACCAGGGCCGAGCGGTCCGCCGGGTGTTCGTAGGTGCGCGAGGAGATCCCCTCGAAGCGCCTGCGCTGCCTGCTCGGCACGTTCTCGTGCCCGTTCTCCTGCCCGTTCTGGTGGTGGCCGTTGTCGGACATGTGTTCCCCCATGCGCGTCTGAGTGCCCTTTGTGCCCCCAAGGCACGGCCCAGCCTAGGCGGAGATACCGTGGACGGGCAGTACAGAGAAGGAGTCCATCACCATGGAGCACATCCCCGCAGCCGCCTGGCTCACCGAAGCCGCGAGCGCGGCAGACAAGCAGGGCCCGGGCAATCTGCTCCGTGTCGTGCTGATCGTGATGATCGTCGGGGTCGGCCTGACGGCCTGGTTCCTGCTGCGCGGGTACAAGCGGGACGACTGACGCGGGGACAGGCGGGACCACTGAGGCGTGTGTCGGCCGGGGAGGCCTGAGCAACCGGCGTCCCCAACGGCGGAGTCGGCGTGATCGCGGCCGAGGACCCCGCATACGATGGACCGACGTCTTTATCCCGCCCACACCGGATAGGTCCTGCCGAGATGAGCTTCCACAGCACCGCTGCACAGTTGGTCACCGTTGCCGCCGAGGGCGAGCAGGGGGGCAACCACGAGAGCCTCAACCCGTTCCTGACCGGCGGCGGCGCACTGTTCGTGCTGCTCCTGCTGCTGTGGATCACCACGCGTTTCAACCGCGACCGCTGAGGCTTTTCGGCCGTTCGGAGCCGTCCCGAAGACCCCTGTCGGGCGGAGCCCGTCGACCGGGCCGGTAGGGTCTGCACGCATGGGAGAGCAGGACATGCCTACCGGTCCGGCGAGTGACACGGAGAGCGGCGCCGTCGGCGGCGCCGCGGGTGACGCGTTCGGCGGCCCGGCGAGAGGCGCGGTGAGCCGGCTGACGACCGGCCCCGGGAACGGCCCCTCGAATCCGGGCAAGCGACGCCTCGGCGTCATGGGCGGAACGTTCGACCCGATCCACCACGGGCACCTCGTGGCGGCCAGCGAGGTCGCCGCGCAGTTCCACCTCGACGAGGTGGTGTTCGTACCGACCGGGCAACCGTGGCAGAAGTCCGACCGGAAGGTCTCACCGGCAGAGGACCGCTATCTGATGACGGTCATCGCCACCGCCGAGAACCCGCAGTTCTCGGTGAGCCGCATCGACATCGACCGCGGCGGCCCGACCTACACCACGGACACCCTGCGCGACCTGCGCGCTCTCAACCCCGATACCGATCTCTTCTTCATCACCGGTGCCGACGCGCTCGGCCAGATCCTCACCTGGCGGTACGCGGAGGAGTTGTTCTCCCTCGCGCACTTCATCGGAGTCACCCGGCCCGGTCACACCCTGACCGACCCGGGCCTGCCCGAGGGTGGCGTCTCGCTGGTCGAGGTTCCCGCGCTGGCCATCTCCTCCACAGACTGCCGTGCGAGAGTCGCCAAGGGCGACCCCGTCTGGTATTTGGTGCCGGACGGTGTGGTGCGCTACATCGACAAGCGCGAGCTGTACCGCGGCGAGTGAGGCGAGTGAGCCGAGAGGGGCACCGGTGAACGACCGATACGACGGATACGCGGGCGGCGACCAGTACGAGCTCGTCGGCTACGACGAGTTCGGGCAGCCTGTGTACCGGCAGGTGCAGCCCCAGCAGCCCCAGCAGGGCTACGACCCGTACGCACAGCCGCAGCAGCCCCAGCAGCACCAGGGCTACGGCTACGACCCCTACGCGACCGGCGCGGGGGGCTATGACACCGGTCAGCAGCAGCCCGTGTCCTCGTACGACACCGGTCAGCAGACCGCGGTCCCCGGCTACGACCCCTACGACCCGTACGGATCCGGCGCGTCCGGCGCCGCCGGGACGACGACGTCGTACGACCCCTACGGGCAGACGGCACAGACGACGCAGTCGGCGCACACGGGTCAGACCGGGCAGGCTGGTCAGGTCGGGCAGACGGGGCGGGCCGGGCAGCCGGGCCAGTCCCGGAGCGGGACCGGCGCCGCGGGCACGAGCACCGGGCAGCAGCCGCGGGTCGCCGAGCAGACCGCCTACATCCCGCAGCAGGCGCGCCCCTCGGAGGAGAACGCGCCCCGGGCCGACCGGGACTACCGCACCGAGCAGTTCGCCTTCGTCGAGGAGCAGGAAGCCGAGCCCGAAGACGTCATCGACTGGCTCAACTTCACCGAGAACCGCACCGAGCGCCGCGAGGAGGCCAAGCGCCGCGCCCGCAGCAGGGTCGTCGCCCTGGCCGTGGTGCTCGCCCTGGTCGTGGTCGGCGGCGTCGGCTACCTCTGGTACGCGGGGAAGCTGCCCGGCACCTCCTCCGGCGGCAAGTCCGCCGCGACGACGGCCACGGGTGCCCAGAACCGCGATGTGATCGTCGTCCACCTGCACAACACGAAGGGCGGCGGCACCTCCACGGCGCTGCTCGTCGACAACACCACCACCAAGCAGGGCACCACCGTCCTGCTGCCCAACACCCTTGCCCTGACGGACGACAGCGGCTCGACGACCACGCTCGCCAAGTCGGTCGGCGACGACGGCTCCTCCGGGACCCGGGACGCGATCGACACGGTGCTCGGGACCAACATCCAGGGCACCTGGCGCCTCGACACCCCGTACCTCAGCAACCTCGTCGACCTTGTCGGCAACATCGACCTCACCACCAACGCCGATGTGCCGGACCCCGATGCGAAGAAGAAGGGCGAGGCGCCCCTCGTGAAGAAGGGCGAGAACCAGACCCTCAGCGGCAAGACGGCCGTCGCCTATGCCACCTACCGGGCCTCCGGCGAAGCCCAGAACGCGCAGTTGGAGCGGTTCGGACAGGTCATGCAGGGCGTGCTGCGCAAGCTGTCCTCGGACAAGCAGGCCGCGACCACCACCGTGCAGACCCTGGCGCAGATCCTCGACCCCTCGCTGACCGACCAGGACCTCGGTGCCTTCCTCGCCAAGCTCGCCGACCTCGCCAAGGGCGGCGACTACAAGACGGCACTGCTGCCCGTGCAGCAGGACGGCACCCTGAGCGAGAGCGCCACCAACAGCGTGGTCAAGGACGTCCTCGGCGGCACCGCCAAGAGTCCCGACGCCGGCGCCGCCGTCCGTGTCGGCATCAAGAACGCCACCGGGAACAAGGACGCCACCGAGAAGGCCCGCGTCGTCCTGGTCAACGGCGGCTACACCTTCCTGGACTCCGGCACCGCCGCCACCGCGCAGAGCGTGTCCCAGATCACGTACACCGATGCCGCCAGGAAGAGCGACGCCATCGAGGTCGCGAAGACCCTCGGCCTGCCCACCAGCACCGTGAAGAAGGGCAGTGGCTCGTCCAACGCGGACGTCTCGGTGGTCCTCGGCCAGGACTACAAGGTGACCACCTCCACCGGGTGATCACGGCGACCACTCCACTGGGTGATCACGGGGAGTGGTCGCGGGTCACCCTCCGGAGCGGTCGGCGCCACGTTCCGGGGCCCTCGGGACGTGGCCACGGAAACGCGTGGGGTGCCGTCGGCGGTCCGTGAGACCCTTGAGTCATTACTGACCGCCGACGGAAAGCCGCGTAGTGACCGCCACGGACCGCTCCATCGAGCTCATCACCACCGCCGCGCAGGCGGCCGCCGACAAGCTCGCGCACGACATCATCGCCTACGACGTCAGCGACGTTCTCTCGATCACCGACGCCTTCCTGCTGGCGTCCGCCCCCAACGACCGCCAGGTCAAGTCGATCGTCGACGAGATCGAGGAGCGGCTGAACAAGGAGCTCGGCGCCAAGCCGGTGCGCCGCGAGGGCGACCGCGAGGCCCGCTGGGTACTGCTCGACTACGTCGACATCGTGGTGCACGTGCAGCACAGCGAGGAGCGTGTCTTCTACGCTCTGGAGCGGCTGTGGAAGGACTGCCCGGAGCTTGACCTGCCTGCCGACGCCAAGGCCACCCGCGGCAAGGCCGCCGAGCACGCCAAGCTGCAGGCCGAGGAGGACTCCGCCGAACTCGGGGAGCTGCGGTGACCGCGGCGGGGGCCGACGCGGCCAGGGCATCCGCCACGGGTGACGCCCAGGCGCAGCGACAGCCGACCGTCTCGGGCGTCGAGGCCGGGACGAAGCCGGGCCGCGGTCGCCGCATCATCCTGTGGCGGCACGGCCAGACGTCCTGGAACGTGGATCGCCGCTTCCAGGGCACCACGGACGTCGAGCTCACCGAGACGGGCCTCGGCCAGGCCCGCCGCGCCGCCCGGTTGCTCGCCTCGCTGAAGCCCGACGCGATCGTGGCCTCGGACCTCCAGCGCGCCGCGAACACGGCCGCCGAGCTGTCCACGCTCACCAGCATCGACGTCATCCACGACGAGGGCCTGCGCGAGACCTACGCGGGCGTCTGGCAGGGGCTGACGCACGAGGAGATCATCGCCCAGTACGGCGACGAGTACGCCGCCTGGAAGCGCGGTGAGCCGGTGCGCCGCGGTGGTGGCGAACTGGAGACCGAGGTCGCCGACCGCGCCGCCCCCGTGGTGCTGCGCCACGCCGACAAGCTTCCTGAGGACGGCACCCTCGTGGTGGTCAGTCACGGCGGCACCATCCGCACCACCATCGGGCGCCTGCTCGGCCTGGAGTCCCGGCACTGGGAGAGCCTCGGCGGCCTCTCCAACTGCTGCTGGTCCGTCCTCGGAGAGGGCGCGCGGGGCTGGCGGCTGCTCGAGCACAACGCCGGCACACTGCCGGAGCCGGTGCTCGGCGACGACGACTGAGCGGCCCCCTGTCCGGTCCCGGGGGCCGGGCGGGACCGGATTTCACTTTCTGGCAGGTCGCAGGCTAAAGTTCTTCTTGTTCGCCCCGCCGGGCGGGAAGAACACAAGGGGCTATAGCTCAGTTGGTAGAGCGCCTGCATGGCATGCAGGAGGTCAGGAGTTCAATTCTCCTTAGCTCCACAGATCGACTCTATTGAGTTGTCAAAGATCAGCACAGATCAGTGATGAGAATCCCGTTCCTTTCGAGGGGCGGGATTTTTTCATGTCCCCCAGGATGTCGGTGACATGGGCGACATCGGTCCCAGGGATGCAGTGGCCGCTTCGAGTGACGGTGGCCACAACCGCCCCCGCCGCTCGCGCAGGACCGCCAGCCCCTTGCGCGCCTTCTCGTCGTCCGGGGTGTAGGCGACGATCCGGCACTCCGGCATCCCGTCGATGGACAGTGACACCGAGGTCATCCGCAGCTCGCCCACCGCCTCATGGCGGAACGTCTTCACGCGCGGTCCCGGCGGGAGGACGTCCCCGCCCGCCCACAACTCGGCGAAGCGCAGGCTGGCGGCCGACAGCCCGCGTATGTAGTCCTCCCAGGCGGGCTCGCCGACATGTCTGCCGTACGCGGAGCGCAGCGTCGCCACCATCAACGGCAGTTCGCTGTCCCGGAACACCACGGGGCAGTCGGGCTCGGGCACGGTGAACAGGGTCCACAGCACGTTGGGAACGCCGATGTCGAGCGTCTGCGGCACGAAGAACAGGTCCCGGTAAGGGGGGTTGGCGGCCAGGATGTCGTACCGCGAGTTGTAGACCGCCGCCGGGCGCGGATCGAGGGCGTCGATGATGCCCTGGATCTCCGCGCTCACGGTCTGCGCGGGGAGCTCCGGCTCGGACTCGTAGGGCACTTCGGCCAAGTGGTACAGATGCTCCCGCTCGGTCTGGTCCAGGCGCAGGGTGCGCGCCACCGCGTCCAGGACCTGAGGAGAGGCGTTGATGGGGCGGCCCTGCTCCAGCCATGTGTACCAGGTCACACCGACCCCGGAGAGCTGCGCGACCTCTTCGCGGCGCAGCCCCGGCGTGCGGCGTCGGAAGCCCGGGGGCATTCCCACGTCGGCGGGTGTCACCCGCGCCCGCCGGCCGCGCAGAAAGCCGGCCAGCTCCGGCCTGCGACGCTGTGTCGTGTTCATCGGCTTCACTTCCCCCGTCTTCCATCGTCCGCGCCGAACCCGACCGCTGCCAGGTGCTGTCAGTACCAGCATCGGCGGGCTCTCGGCACCCGTATCCGGCCGCCGCCAGGCTCGGAGCCATGACGACGACAACCCCCGCGGGCCCAGGTCCCGCAGCGGATTCAAGTCCTGAGACCAGTAAAGCCCCCGGCACTGACAATCGCCCCGGACGGCTGCTCGCGGTCGTGCTCACAGCCCAGTTCATGGCACTGCTCGACGTTTTCATCGTGAACGTCGCCGTGCCCACGATCGGTTCCGAACTCCACGCGTCCGGCGCCGGAATGCAGTTGGTGGTCGCCGGATACTCCATCGCGTACGCCGTACTGCTGATCACCGGCGCGCGCCTCGGCGACCTGCTCGGCCACCGTCGTGTCCACCTCGCCGGGCTCGCGCTGTTCACCGCGGCCTCGCTGGCGTGCGGACTCGCAAGGGGAACCGGGGAGTTGATCGCCTTCCGGCTGGTGCAGGGCGCAGGTGCGGCCGTGATGATCCCGCAGGTGCTCGGCCTGATCCAGCGCCACTTCACCGGCGAGGCCCGGGCCCGTGCCCTCGGCGTGTACTCCGCCGTCGTCGCGACGGGAGCCGCGGCCGGACAGGTGCTCGGCGGTGTCCTGGTCAGCGCCGACCTGTTCGGCACCGGCTGGCGGCCGGTGTTCCTGGTCAACGTGCCCGTGGGCCTCGTACTCCTGGCCGTCGGCCACCGCGTCCTGCCACGGGACGCCGCGGGAGCCGTGGAGCGCTCACGCGGCCTCGACCTGCCGGGCCTCGTCCTGCTCGGCGCCGCCGTGTCGCTGCTCACCGTGCCGCTCGTGCTCGGTCAGGAGGAGGGCTGGCCGCTGTGGTCCTGGCTGTCGCTCGGCGCGGCCGCGGTCCTCTTCACCCTTTTCTGTCTGTACGAGTCCCGGCTCGCCCGGCGGGGTGGAGCGCCGCTGATCTCACCCCGGGTGCTGCGCCACCCCGGCATGGGCCTCGCGGTCTTCCGCCTGCTCGCGGTGATGGCGGTCAACGCGGGCTTCCTGTTCGCACTGACCCTGCACGTTCAGGGCGGGCTCGGGTACAGCGCGCTGCGCGCCGGACTCACCTTCGCGCCGACCGCGGTGGTCTTCGGCCTGGTCGGTCTGACCTGGCGCAACTGGCCGGCCGCTCTGCAAGGTGTCCTGATCCCCGTCGGCTTCGTCATCGCCGCCGTTTCCGTGGCCGGCGTCGGAGCCGTGCTGAAGGGCGGGGGCGACGGCGGTCCCTGGCTGTATGTGGCGTTCGCGGGCGTGGGGACCGGCCTCGCGCTGGGCTTCAGTCCCACGCTGACCAGGGCTCTGGCCACGGTGCGGCCCGAGGACGCGGCGGACGCGAGTGGACTGCTCGCGACGGTCGCCCAGCTCGGTCAGCTGATCGGTGTCGCGACCTTCGGCACACTCTTCTTGAACCGACTTGAGTCACTTGGGGCTCCGGGGGCGTATACCTCTGCGGACGCGCTCCTCATGTGCACGTATGCGCTGGCCGCGACGGCCACGTCGGGTGCCGTGTCCGGACTGGTACGAAGGCGTCGCTGACCGTATTGCTCCGGCCGTGGCAGAATCAAACGGCCGGAAGGGGGCGCGGCCCGACGGGAGGGAGAAGCGATGCCTGCGAGCATCCTCGAGGAGGTCGACGATCTCCTCGACGTGGCACAGACACGTAGAAGAGCCACTCTCCTCGACTGTCCTTCCTGCGGATCGGTCCACGTCGCCCAGGTCCTCGGCGACAACGGCGGGATCTTCTACGTGTGCACGGCCTGCGGCCACAGCTGGAGCTGATCGATGGGTGCACACAGGCGGAAGTGCGATTGGTGCGGCAGTGGTACGCCGATCGTCCGCGACATGGAGCCGGTCAACCACGACTACCAGTACTGGTGTGAGGAGTGCGCGCGGGCGCTGATCATAAAAGGCGACCCGATCGAGACGTACCGTGAGCTGGAGGGCGAGCCGATCTACGGCCGGCTCCTCGACGAGCACTGCACGCTCAAACGGTTCTATTCGTTCGCCACAGCCTGACCCCGGTCAGGGTCAGGAAGACGAGACCGGCTCCTTCGTAGAGGGCCGACAACGTCAACTGGGCGCCCGTCTGTTGCAGTTCGAGCCGTCCCGGGCCGTGTGGCACCCACCACAGCGCGTACGAGCAGAAGACCAGCGCCGTACCGACGACGGTCACCAGCGCCGCACCGACGGCGGCCGCCCGGCCGCGCGTGCCGAGGACCAGCACCATCGGCACGCACCACACCCAGTGGTGCGACCATGACACCGGACTGATCAGCAGCGCCGTGACCGCGCAGACGGTCACCGCCCAGGCGCGCCGCCCGCGCAGCTCCGCCGCCACGGCGGCCCCGAGGCCCAGGGAGCCCACCACGGCCGCCGCGGCGACCCACCAGAGGCCCGGCTGAGTGGTGTGCAGCAGCCGGGCCAGTACCCCGCGCAGCGACTGGTTCGCGGTGTCCTCCACGAGCCCGACCCGGCCCGTCTCGAAGACCATGCGGCTCCAGAAGCGCCATGAGTCGTACGGCAGGGCGGAGGCCGCCAGCAGGGTTGCCCCGGCGAACGTGACGGCCGCCCCGCGCGCGTGCCGCAGCCAGGGGCCTCCGGGGCCCCGCCGTGCGTATGTCACGACACCGGTGACCAGCAGGAACACCGCGAAGAGCGCCGGTGTCAGCTTGACCGCCGCCGCGAGTCCGATGCCCACTCCGGCCCAGCGGTGCCAGGGCCGCCGCGTCAGGTCCCACAGCACCAGCACTCCGAGCAGCAGATTGATCTGCCCGTACCGCACGGTCGTCCACACCGGCTCGCACCACACGGCCGCCGCGGAAGCCCACCAGACGCTCTCCACGCGCGCGTGGTCGACGAGCCGTAGCGAGAGGGCCACGAACACCACAAGAAGGGCCAGATTTCCGGCCGTCGCCAGGGTCCGCACGGCCGACGTGTCCAGCAGCGTCAGCGGCGTGAACAGCAGCGCCGCGAACGGCGGGTAGGTGGTCGGCAGATGGGCCTCGGTCGTACGCAGCGCGTAGAGGTCGCCGCCCGCGCGGACGGTCTCGCCCTCCGCCCGGTACACCATCAGGTCGATCATCGACACGTGCGCGGCACGCTGCGCCCACCAGAAGGCGGCGAAGGACAACAGGCACGCCCCCAGGGCGACGGGCGCACGGCGGCGGACACGGGGGAGCGCGATCACGGTCACGAAGGCCGACACTATCCCTCATGTCCGCATTGTCCGTGCGGCACGGAATCGATTTGGTGGTCCACGGGGAGGACCGTGTAATGTTGGCGTCGCCGCCGGGGAAACCGGGCGACACGGTCGATATGCGGCTTCGCCGCATGGCCACGAGGGGCTATAGCTCAGTTGGTAGAGCGCCTGCATGGCATGCAGGAGGTCAGGAGTTCAATTCTCCTTAGCTCCACAAATATTGAAGGCGGGTCACCCGGTCAGGGTGACCCGCCTTCGTCGTGTTCAGCGGCCGCTGCCGAGCGCCCGACGGCCACGACGCTGGGAGAGGACCGGCAGGTTGTTGCGTGCCGGGGCGGAGGAGCGGGTGTCCTCCTCGATGCGCAGGGCGAGCGCCGGGCAGCGGCGTACGGCCCGCAGCGCCTTCGCCTCCGCGTACCGGGGCACCTGGGCCTGCGCGACGGTGGGGAAACCGTCGGCGCCCAGTTCGAAGACCTCGGGAAGGATGTCCGCGCACAGGCCGTGACCGCGGCACAGGGTCCAGTCGACGTAGATCTTCTGGCGGCTGGGGCCCGCCTCCTCGACCGCCTGGCCGCCGGGGATGCCGGTGGGGAGCTGACCGCCCTCGAAGAGCGGCAGAACGCCCTCCACGGGCCTTCCGCAGCCATTGCCGAGGACATGGGCGGCCAGGTCGTCCGTGAACGCCTTGATGGTCGACTCGATGAACATCGCCGAACCGTCGGGGTGCGAGCAGGCGCCGCGTCTCTTCACGGCCTTGGCGACCTGCTTCACGGCCTCCAGGGCGGCCGGTCCGCCGCCGTTGAGGATGTCCTCCAGGCCGCGCGCCGCGGCGGGCAGGCCGAGGTAGCAGGGACCGCACTGTCCCGCGCTCTCCTCGGCCAGCCACTGGGCCACCCGGAGCGACTCGCCCAGCGGGCACGTCTCCTGGGTGATCGGGAGGATCGCGCCGGCGCCGAGCGCGCCACCCACCGCGTCCAGGGAGTTGCGCGAGACGATCGCCTCGTTGACCGTCGCCGCGTCCAGCCACTTGCCGTGGTAGCCGCCGGTCAGCACGCCCTGCGGCATCGGCGGGGCGCCGGCCAGCTGGAGCACGTAGCGCAGCGGCACGCCCGTGGGGACCTCGATCACCATGGGGCGGGCGACCGCGCCGGAGATGGTGAGCATGACGGTGCCGGGCTCGTCGTACAGACCGGTGTTGCGGTAGCGGTCGGGGCCGATACGGGCGGCGATGGCCAGCTGCGCGTACGTCTCGGCGTTCGACAGCAGGGTGGGCGCGCCGCCGACGCCGCTCTGCGACGCGCTGATCTTGCGGCCCGGCGGGATGGCCGGGCCGCCGTCGATGGAGCGGATGAGCGAAGCGGCCGCTCCGGTCACCATCCGCACCGGATTGCGCTGCACACGCGCGCGGAGCGGCGATCCGCGCCGGTCGCTCAGGCCGCGCTCAGCCAGCGCGGCCTCCATGGACCGCTGGGTCGACTCACGGGTCACCCCGATGACCAGGGTGCGGGCGCCCATGGCCTCCGCGGCCAGCAGGGCGCCGTCCAGGATGAGGTGCGGGGCACGGTTGATGAGCACCGTGTCCTTGCGGCAGGCGGGTTCGTCCTCACTTCCGTTGACGACCACGACGGGTCGGATGCCCTTGCTGATGGCCGACTCGGCGACCGAGCGCAGTTTCTTGGCGAAGGGGAAGCCCGCGCCGCCGCGGCCCTTCAGTCCGATGGCCTCGGCGAGGCCCGCGAGCTGTTCACCGCCCATCGGCTCGAGCGGCCCGTGCACCTTGAGGTGCATGGGCAGATCGAGCCGTTCAACCAGGTCGAAGCCCGACGTGAGCTGCGGAAGTCCGACGACGCGGACCTCCGGGACGTCGGGCAGGGCCTCGTTCACTTAAAGCCTCCGGAAGGAGCGTTCCATGGTTCACCGGAGCCAGGAGCGTCGAAGGCGCCCGGCAGTACGTCAGGCGTGGGACCGCTGTCGTACGTGTCGTTGGTGTTGTACGTACCGAAGGCGGGGTTCGTCTCACCGTTGTTGTACACATCACTCGTGACGTACCCGCCGGTGGCCGAGTTGTCATAGACGGGGATGTTGTATCCCGTGTCGGCGAGCGGGTCGTACGCGGAGCGGGGTGCCTCGCCGACCGGCGGCGGCGAGGGGATGGGCCAGCTGCCCGACGTGCTGCCGCCGGCGTCGGCGCGGGGGAACGTCTCCGTCGGCTGCATGTCCATGGGCATCTGGATGCGCTCGGTCGGGGCCGCGCCGGGCGTGCCCGAGACGGCCCGGTAGGCGGCCGCGAAGCCGGACTTCGCGTCCGCGGCAGCGGCGGGGTCGACCGGGGTCTGGTACAGCGACTGCTCGGGGGACGGCGTGCGCTGCGGGGGTACGAAGGGGGCGCCCGAGGACTGCTGCGCGGGGCGTGGGGCGAAGCCCGGCAGGGAGTTCTCCGACAGGGCGGCACGGGACGCCGTCAGGTCCTCGCGGGCCATGCGGCCACCGGCACCGCCGCCCTCGCCGAGGATCGCCAGGATCCGGTCGGCGACCTTGCGCTTGAAGGGGTGGGGAGCCGCACGCAGGGCGAGGGCCGCGCCGACCGCGACCAGGCACAGCTCGTAGGACACCATGAAGAACGGCTTCGCCGCCCGTCCCGCGAAGAGACCATGGATCAGCGCCGCGCACAGTGCCGGGTACGCCAGCATGTGCATCGCGCGCCAGCGCGCCGCGACGGGTGCCGGAGCCGCGAACTGGTTGCGCAGTGCGCCGGTGATGCCCACGAAGATCATGAGCAGCCCGGCCAGGGAGCCGAGGCCGATGAGTCCGGCGCTGCCCTTGACGCCCAGACTGAAGGGGATCAGCGCGGCGATCAGGACGGTGTGGTCCAGCGCCAGTTTGATGGTGATGTGCACCAAGAGGAACGCGATCGAGCCGACGGCCGTCACCCGGTGGATGCCCTGTGCCACGATCCGCTGACGCGTGTTGAGGATGAGCCGGTCCTGGGCGATGAGGCCCCAGATGACCGAACACGTGAGGGAGACGAGCGACAGGACGCCCGCACCGAAGTTGAGGAAGTCCTGGACTCGGTTGCCTCCGGCCAGCACGACCACGGGTATGAGCAGCAGGACGGCAGCCGTCGCCACCCCGTAGGCCGAGCGGCCCGGTCGGGGAAGCGTGCTGCCACTGCGACGAGGGTTCATAGGGGGTTACTCCCAACGGTTCGGGGAAGCGGTCCCGAAGCCGAACTCTAAGTCGAGCCATACCGATGGGTACGAGGTTTGAGTTATTGCGTTGTTATCAAACCGCGACCAAGCCCTTGTGTTGTCCCGTAGCGTCCCCTTACGCGAAGTAATATTTGAATATTGTTCAGTTTTTTTTGGCGTGATTGTGACGAGCGGCACGGCGTGTCTGCCCCGTCCAAAGCTCGTCGCGGCGCGCGCAGGGGCTGCGGTACCCTGACGCCATGCGTGCCGTACGCCTTCTGCTTAGCGAGCCGCGCTGATCAGTCCCGACCACTGTCGACCCGTGGTCGGAATCGGCGCGGCGTCCCCTCCTGTGCGAGGGGATTTTTCATTTCCGAGCCGCTGGCAGAGACGATCGATGGAGCTTTGAGGATCATGAGCGAGACGAACCCCGCTGCCGCCTCCGAGGTGGCAGCGCCGCACCGCTACACGGCCGCGATGGCCGCTGAGATCGAGGCACGCTGGCAGGACTTCTGGGACGCCGAGGGCACGTACGAGGCGCCGAACCCCAGCGGTGACCTGGCGGGCGACCCCGAGCTGGCCGCCAAGCCCAAGAAGTTCATCATGGACATGTTCCCGTACCCCTCGGGAGCGGGTCTGCACGTCGGCCACCCCCTGGGCTACATCGCCACCGATGTATTCGCCCGGTTCCAGCGCATGACGGGCCACAACGTTCTGCACACCCTGGGCTTCGACGCCTTCGGCCTGCCCGCCGAGCAGTACGCCGTACAGACGGGCACCCACCCGCGCGTGTCCACCGAGGCCAACATCGAGAACATGAAGGCCCAGCTGCGCGCGCTGGGCCTGGGTCACGACAAGCGCCGGTCGTTCGCCACGATCGACCCGGAGTACTACAAGTGGACGCAGTGGATCTTCCTGCAGATCTTCAACTCCTGGTATGACGACGAGGCGGACAAGGCCCGTCCGATCTCCGCGCTGATCGCCCAGTTCGAGAGCGGCGAGCGCGCCGTACCGAGCGTTGACGGCGCCACGCGCGCGTGGAACGAGCTGGCCGCCGACGAGCGCGCCGACGTCCTGAGCGAGTACCGACTGGCGTATGCCTCCGACGCGCCCGTCAACTGGTGCCCCGGGCTGGGCACGGTGCTGGCCAACGAGGAGGTCACCGCCGACGGCCGCTCCGAGCGCGGGAACTTCCCCGTCTTCAAGGCCAAGCTGCGCCAGTGGAACATGCGCATCACGGCGTACGCCGACCGGCTGCTGGACGACCTGGAGGCGCTGGACTGGCCCGAGGCGATCAAGCTGCAGCAGCGCAACTGGATCGGCCGCTCCGAGGGCGCCCGCGTCGACTTCCCGATCGACGGCGAAGCCATCACGATCTTCACCACGCGCCCGGACACCCTGTTCGGCGCCACCTACATGGTGCTGGCGCCCGAGCACCCGCTGGTCGACAAGTTCGTCCCCGAAGCCTGGCCCGAGGCCACCCACGAGGTGTGGACCGGCGGTCACGCCACGCCCACCGAGGCCGTCGCCGCCTACCGTGCGCAGGCCGCCTCCAAGTCCGACGTCGAACGGCAGGCCGAGGCCAAGGACAAGACCGGTGTCTTCACCGGCGCCTACGCGACCAACCCGGTCAACGGCGAGCAGGTCCCGGTCTTCATCGCCGACTACGTCCTGATGGGCTACGGCACCGGCGCGATCATGGCCGTCCCGGCCGGCGACCAGCGCGACTTCGAGTTCGCGCGCGCCTTCGAGCTGCCGATCCGCTGCATCGTCGAGCCGACCGACGGCCGCGGCACCGACACGTCGACGTGGGAGAACGCCTTCGCGTCGTACGACGCGAGGATCATCAACTCCTCCAACGACGACATCGCGCTGGACGGCCTGGGCGTGGCCGAGGCGAAGGAGCGCATCACCGAGTGGCTGGCCCGCAAGGGCATCGGTGAGGGCACCGTCAACTTCCGTCTGCGCGACTGGCTGTTCAGCCGCCAGCGCTACTGGGGCGAGCCCTTCCCGATCGTCTACGACGAGGACGGCGTCGCGCACGCGCTGCCCGAGTCGATGCTGCCCCTGGAACTGCCGGAGGTCGAGGACTACTCGCCGCGCACCTTCGACCCGGACGACGCGAACACCTCTCCCGAGACGCCGCTGTCCCGCAACGAGGACTGGGTCAACGTCACCCTGGACCTGGGTGACGGCCGCGGCCCGCAGAAGTACCGCCGCGAGACCAACACCATGCCCAACTGGGCCGGTTCCTGCTGGTACGAGCTGCGCTACCTGGACCCGCACAACGACCAGAAGCTGGTCGACCCGGCCATCGAGCAGTACTGGATGGGCCCGCGCGAGGGCCAGCCGCACGGTGGCGTCGACCTGTACGTCGGCGGCGCCGAGCACGCCGTGCTGCACCTGCTGTACGCGCGCTTCTGGTCGAAGGTGCTGTACGACCTGGGGTATGTCTCCTCGGTCGAGCCGTTCCACAAGCTGTTCAACCAGGGCATGATCCAGGCCTTCGTGTACCGCGACAGCCGCGGCATCGCGGTGCCGGCCGCCGAGGTGGAGGAGCGCGACGGCGCGTACTACTACCAGGGCGAGAAGGTCTCCCGACTGCTGGGCAAGATGGGCAAGTCCCTGAAGAACGCGGTCACTCCGGACGAGATCTGTGCCGAGTACGGCGCGGACACCCTGCGCCTGTACGAGATGGCGATGGGCCCCCTGGACGTGTCGCGGCCGTGGGACACGCGCGCGGTGGTGGGCCAGTACCGGCTGCTGCAGCGGCTGTGGCGCAACGTCGTCGACGAGACCACGGGCGAGGTCACGGTCGTCGACACCCCGGCCGACGAGGACACCCTGCGGGCGCTGCACAAGGCGATCGACGGCGTGCGCCAGGACCTGGAGGGCCTGCGCTTCAACACCGCCATCGCCAAGGTCACCGAGCTGAACAACCACCTGACCAAGACCGGCGGCCCCGTGTCGCGCACGGTCGCCGAGCCCCTGGTGCTGCTGGTCGCGCCGCTGGCCCCGCACATCGCCGAGGAGCTGTGGCGCAAGCTGGGCCACACCGACTCGGTCGTCCACCAGGACTTCCCGGTGGCCGACCCGGCGTACGTCGTGGACGAGGCCGTGACCTGCGTCGTGCAGATCAAGGGCAAGGTCAAGGCGCGCCTGGAGGTCTCCCCGTCGATTTCCGACGCGGAGCTGGAGAAGATCGCGCTGGCCGACGAGAAGGTCGTCGCGGCGCTGGACGGCGCGGGTATCCGCAAGGTGATCGTGCGGGCGCCGAAGCTGGTGAATATCGTCACGGCGTAGCTGCTTGCCCCGGTCCGGCACGGATCGGCGGCTTGGCTAGGGGTAGTCCCCTACGGGCAGGTTCGGGGTTCTTCTGGAACTCCGGACCTGCCCGTTGCGTTTACCGTTGAAGAGTGACGCGGCGGTTGCCGCGACGTCCGGAGGAGGAGCGTGGTGGAAGCCGTGATCACAGTTGTCGCCCTGCTCTTCCTGCTGTTCGTGGTGCTGGGCGCATACGCCACCGTGAAGGTGATCGGCGCCGCCAAACGCGGTGTGGACCGCACGATCTCCCAGGCCCGCCGCACGGTCGAGGACACCACCCTGCGTGCCAAGACCTTCACTCAGCCGGGCCCGGCGGGCGAGATCGCCCAGCTGAGGCTGACGCTGCGCACCTCGATGCGGGCCACGCAGGACGCGCTGCACTCGGGCGTGGCCGAGGACGAGTCCCTGAAGGAGTCCCTGGGGCTGTTCGAGCGGCTCAGTGTGCACGGGCGTGAGCTGGACGACGAGCTGAGGCGCCTGGAGAGCGAACCGGACAAGAGGACGCTCTCCACGCGGCTGCCCGAGCTGCGCGAGCGCACCGAGCGGATCACGCAGTCCGCGGACTCGCTGCGCTGGGCCGCGCGGGACCGGGCCCGCCGGTTCGCAGCCGACGACCTGGATTCGCTGAGTGAGCAGATCGACGTCGAGGCGGGCGCCCTGCGGCACTGGACGACCACGCCGGGGCCCACGGCCTCCTGGCCCGAGGCACCGGCACCGGACACGGCCACTTCCAGCGGCCAGACCTGGCCGGAGCCCCCGCAGTCCCGCCCGGCCGACGAGCCGCCGCGCTCCGCCATCACCCCGCCGGGACAGCGGCCCACCTACCCCTGGCAGAAGAAACCCCGTCCCGAGAGCACGACTTGACCCGACCTAGACCGCAGGTGAAAGGGGCCGGGCTGCCGTCCGCGCTCCCCGGCAGGTAACCTCCAGCTCATGTCCCGCCATGTCGCGATCGTCACCGATTCAACGGCCTACTTGCCGCCCCGGACGATGGAGCGCCACGGCATCACCGCGGTGCCCCTGACCGTGGTTCTCGGCGATCAGGCGCTCGAAGAGGGCACCGAGATCTCGGCCCGCTCCCTGGCGCAGGCACTCCAGAAGCGGCGCTCCGTCACCACGTCCCGGCCAAGCCCCGAGGTCTTCGCCGCGGCCTACCGCAGGGTCGCCGAGTCGGGCGCTACCGACATCGTCTCGCTCCACCTGTCCGCCGAACTCTCCGGCACATACGACGCCGCCGTCCTCGCGGCCCGTGAGGCCCCGGTCCCCGTGCGGGTGGTGGACACCGGGATGATCGCGATGGCCCTCGGGTTCTGCGCACTGGCCGCGGTCGAGTCCGCGGAGGCGGGGGGCACTGTCGACGAGGCCGTCGCGGCCGCGGAGAAGCGGGCCGCCGGCACCTACGCGTACTTCTACGTCGACACACTCGACTATCTGCGTCGTGGCGGCAGGATCGGCGCCGCGCAGGCGCTGTTGGGCTCCGCGCTCGCGGTGAAGCCGCTGCTCCAGCTCGACGGGGGGCGGATCGAACCTCTGGAGAAGGTACGGACGGCGTCCAAGGCGATCGCCCGGCTCGAGGAGATCGTGGCCGAACGCGCGGGCAGCGCCCAGGTCGACATCGCCGTCCACCATCTCGCCGCCCCCGAGCGGGCGTCCGCCCTCGCGGACCGGTTGCGGGCGCGGGTGCCGGGCCTGGTCGATCTGCATGTGAGCGAGGTCGGTGCGGTGATCGGGGCGCACACGGGCCCCGGGCTGCTGGGGGCCGTCGTCTCGCCTCGATGAGGCCGAGGAATTCGGCGGTGGCGGAGTGGGGGCGCCTGCGTCTGATGGGATTACTGCGTCTGATGCGTCTACTGGGCCTGGTGTGACTCGTGTGGGTGACGGACTTATCCACAACTGGGTAGTTTTCCCCGGGATTTGAGCAAGATCATCGCGAGGGCGGAGAGTTGCCCGATCCTCGACGCATGGCACTTCGATCACGCTCACGCACCGCCACACCGACCAGCGGCCCGGGCCGCGGACCCGTCTCCGACGGCCGCACCCGCCATCGCCGCCATCGCTCGCCAAGCCGCGCAGGCGCAGGTGTAGGTACAAGCGCAGGTACAGATACAGGTACAGGCGCCCGCGCCCGACGCCGCGATGCCTCGGCCGAGGCGCTCCGCCTGCGTGCGCAGGCGCTCTTCTCTGAAGGGCCTGGCACACAAGGGGGGTTGGGGGACGGGCCGCCGGGCGTGGACCGGGATGTGGGAGGCCCAAGGGGGAGCACCTCGGCGGGGGTCGGGGGCGCCGTCGTTCGGGGAGGTGGCGGCTCTTCGCTCACCGGGGTCCTGGACCGTGACGAACCGAGCCCGAGCCCAGGCGCGCGTGCGAGTGCGGACGACCGTGCCGAGCGCGGCGCTCCCGTGCCCGGTGCAACGGCGGCATGGCGGGAGCGGACCGGGCTCGCCGTGCGGGAGCGGATGCCGTTGTGGCTGCAGTCGAGGTGCGGTCTGGAGCGCAGGAGTGTGACCGCACTCGGTGTGCTGCTGGTTGTCGCCGTGGTCTTCGCCGTGCAGCAGTTCTGGAGTGGCAGGACGCAGTCGGTGCGGGCTCCCGAGGTGGTGCGGGCAGTGGCGCCGTACGGCGGGCAGAGCGGCGCGGTGGAGCGGAAGTCGGCGGAGCCGGGAGGCTCGGCCGGGGCGCCGCCGAGCCCGGCCGGCTCGACCGGTTCGACCGGGACCGCGATCGTGGTGGACGTCAGCGGCAAGGTGCGCAGTCCCGGGCTGCAACGACTGCCGGCCGGGTCGCGGGTCGAGGACGCGCTGCGGGCCGCGGGTGGGGTGCGACCGGGTGCGAACACCGAGGGGCTCAACCGGGCCCGCCTCCTGGTGGACGGCGAGCAGGTCGTGGTGGGCGCCCCCGCCGCCGTGGCTGGACCGGTCATGGGTGGCGGCTCCAATGCCACCGGGATCGGCGGGTCCGCTTCAGGAGCGGTTCCTTCGGCTCCGGTCTCGCTCAGCACGGCCACCGTGGACCAGCTCGACACCCTGCCGGGCGTCGGTCCCGTTCTCGCCCAGCACATCATCGACTACCGCACCCAGCACGGCGGCTTCCGCTCGGTCGACGAGCTCCGCGAGGTCAATGGAATCGGCGACGCGATGTGTCAATGCTAATCTATGGACATGCTGCCAACGAGAGCGGTTCTGCTTGTTCGAATCAGCGATGACAAGGCACAGGACGCGAAAGGGGTCGCCCGGCAGGAGGAAGACGGCCGCCACCTGGCCGATCGACTGGGCTGGACCATCGCCGAAGTGGTCATCGAGAACGACACCAGTGCGTACAAAAGGCGCACGATCAAACTCCCCGACGGGTCTACTGGCCTGCGCACCGTCCGGCCCGGCTTCCGGTCCGTCCTCGACAAGCTCGCATCGGGGGAGCGGGACGGCCTGCTCGCCTACGACCTGGACCGCACGGCCCGCGACCCGCGCGACCTCGAAGACCTCATCGACGTCGTGGAATCCCGGCGCCCGCGCATCCCCGTCGAGAGCGTCTCCGGGTCCCTACGCCTCGCCAACGACGCCGACATCACCATGGCCCGCGTCATGGTCGCCATCGCCAACAAGTCCTCCCGCGACACCGCGCGGCGCGTCGCCCGCAAGCACGAGGAGCTCGCCAAAGAGGGCAAGTGGAACGGCGGAGGCTTCCGCGGCTACGGCTTCAGCACCGACGGCCACCAGGTCGTGCCCGCCGAAGCCGCCATCCTCGTCGAGATCGGCAGCCGCATCCTCGGCGAATGGGATGGCTGGACTCCTGAGCAGCGGGCGAAGATCACGGAAGAGACGGGCGAAAGCCTGCACTCCATCGCGGAGGACCTCGAGCGGCGAGGCGTCGCCAGCGCCACAGGAGCGCCCTGGAGCGCCCGTAGCGTCGGCTCCGTCATAGGCAAGTCGTCCGTCGCCGGCCTGCGTTCCTACAAGGGCGAGGTCGTCGGCAAGGCCGTCTGGGACCCGATCATCCCCGAGGACAGATGGCGGCGGATCTGTGAGCGTCTCGCCATGCGCGCCGGGACGACCGACCTCACGCTGCAGCGCTGGCTGAACGGGTCACTCCACTGCTCACGGTGCGAGCACCCTCTTGAGGGCGCCTTCGGAAACGGCGGCCCGCGGTACTGGTGCGCCCCCAAGGGTGGCGGATGCGGAAAGATCGCGGTGAAGGCGTCGTTCATCGAAGACGAGGTGGAGCGCCAGGTCCTCGAGCTGCTCGGCACGCCGCGCGTCCTCGAGCAGCTGCGGCACGCAGCTGACACCGAAGTCACGGGCGATGCACGGAAGGAACTCGCCGAGGACGAGGAGCAGCTGAAGCAGCTGGCCAAGATGTGGGCGTCCAAGGAGCTCGGTTTCGCGGAGTACCGCGAGGCCCGGAGCATCATCGAGGCGCGCGTCAAGGAGTCCCGGGCGCTGCTCGTCTCCCGTGCCCCGCGGGTACTGCGCTCACTGCTGGCCGGCGACGTGCAGAGCGGATGGATTGGGCTCACGCCGGCCGACAAGCGGGAAGTTCTGCTCGCCCTGCTGCCCAGCGGATACAGGGTGCTGCCGCATGATCGCAGCCACGGCAACAAGTTCAACCCTGCACGACTGGTGCCGCTCGACTGAAGGCGCGCACAGCAAGGCCCCCGCCGTGATGGCGGGGGCCTTCGTTCTTTCAGGACTGCGGGCGAGGGCCTGCGTTGGGATGGGCGCTCTCCAGGGCCAGCCCTTCCCGGCGAGCCCTGTGGAGCCAGCCGCGGACCGTCGCGGCGGAAACCCCGTGCCGGTCGGCGAGCACCTGCGCCGGGTTCGACGAGCCCGACTCCTTGGCCTCCATGTACTCGGCTGCCCTCTGGGCCAGCTGGAGCAGCCCGTTCTTCCTGCGCAGCCCGTTGCCGCCCGTCACCCCCGCCAGCTCGGGGAACTTCTGGTCGACGATCAGCTTTGCCAGGTCCTCCGGGGCCACGTTCTGCCCGTATGGACCCCCGCCGACCAGGCGCCGCTCCGCCGCCGCCTTCGCCGCCTTCTCCCACCGGATGACGGGCAGGTCCTTCAGGGGCGTGTCTATGCCGTGGAAGGACAAGACGCGGTAGCTGAGTACGCGGAGCGGCTGTCCAGGGATCAGGCCGAGCTCGAAGGTGACGTGCACGTCGAGCTCAGGGTCCTTGACGTGTACGTCCACCTTCCGTGCATCGGTGCCGGTGACTGGCCAGACCTCGGGGTCTTCGGCTTCAACGTCAAGCGTGGGGGTGCGTGCGGGCATGCGGTCATCGTCGTCGATCTCGCGCCGCGAGTGCAACACGCAGTGCCAAGTGTGTGTTGCACGGGCTACGCGAGCGATCTAAATACTCTGCCTGTTTTTGTTGACCTCACTCATGCCGTTAGTGTTGAATTCAGGCATGGACATCGAAGCCCTACAGAGGGTTTCCGAGGTGCGACGCATGCTCGCTTCAGGGCAGGCCCGCGAACGCCGGCTGAGTCTCCGGATGTCCCTGCGGGAAGTTTCGACGGCCCTGGGCATGACGCCAGGAAGCCTTTCCCGCTGGGAGTCCGGACAGGTTCAGCCGCGGGCGGGAGCTGCACTCAAGCTCGCCGACATCCTCGGAATCGCCCGCGCCGAGAGCCGGGACAAGGTCGCATGACCGCGCCGGAAGGGACCCCTCGCACGCACCGGACGCTCTCCGACGTCTACGCCGAACGGCCTCTCTCTACCGCACAGGTGCGCCGCATCGTCGCCCTGCTGCACCTCACCGACAAGCCCGCCAGGCGCGCGGAGGAACAGCGCCCCGAAGCCGCCTGAAACGAAGTCGGCCCCCGCCAGGACGACGCGCCAACGTCGACCGGCAGGGGCCTGATCCAACCCGCACGCGCCGAAGCCCCGGGCTCATCGCTCGGCAGCGACCCAGGGCTTCAACGACAGAAAGGACTGAAGCCATCATGGCAGACCCCGAAGCCTTCGACGAGATTGCCGCCAGCCTCGCCGACACCAGCGCCTTCTACGGTGCCGTACAGGAAGCGCGGGCCAAGCTGCACCGCGAGCACCCGGGCGGCGTCGACGTCACCCTGATCGGTCACGAGGCGTGGCGCCAACTCACGCCGGTGCAGCAGGCGCAGGCGCTCGACGGCCTGTTCGTCGCGTACATCGTCCGGCTCCACGACGAGGAGCGCGCCGCCAAGCTCAACGCGGCTGCCGCCGAGGTGAAGACGTACCTCGAAGGCGACGACGAGCACATGCTGCACGACGCCCTCGGCGCGGTCCGGCCGATCGGCGAGGACACCGAGGTGAATGGCATCTGCGCCTCCGCCCTCGCCAACGTCCTCGACGAACTCGACCTGCTGCGCCACCGCTTGGCCATGGCCAAGCGCGACGACATCTGAGCCGCCCCGGCCGCGTCCACCCGGGCGCGGCCACCGCCCATATCCCTCGCGAGACCGCAAGAACAGGCACCCGCACCGGCCTCGCCTCGCGAACGGACGACGCAGTGCAGAAAAGGAAAAGGGCCCGCGCCACCGGGCCCCTCACGACGACACAAACGCCGACTTCCTCATCAACGAGTGTATCGGCGCAGCAGCTCGTGCAGCCCGGACTTGTTCACGGATCCGCCGAGTTGCCTGTCGTCCGCCCTCTGCCTATCTCGACACGCGGCCGTATTGAGACCGCCGTGCGCTGCCCCAGCTGCGACGGATGGCACCGCCATGTCGGGCTAGGCCAGCGGCGGGCCCCGTGCGGAGCCCTCTACCGAATCCAGCCTCGTAACGCCACGACCGGGAGCACCACGTGAGCAGGAAGCCGAGCCGTCGGCGGCAAGCAGTTCAGGGAGGTGACCTGTGGGCGTTCGCCTGATCGTCGAGATCCTCGACCACTGGCAGGACATCGGCCTGACGCCCGGTGAGCGCGGCGACCTGATCGTCCTGGCCGAGAACGCCAACGACTCCAGCCGCGAGACCTGGGGTGCCGTTCACGCCCCGCACATCCTGAAGCGGGCCGCCAAGACGCCCGCTTCCTGGCGGATCTCGATCAACCGGCTGATGAAAAAGAAGGCGCTGGAGTTCGCCCTGCGGGGCGGCAAAGAGCTGCGCGGCTACACCGGCCAGCACGCCGTGTACCGGATCGTCGAGCTGTGCCCCGACCCCCCGCACAGCGGCTACAAGGGCCACTGCACCAAGCCCGTTGCGACTTCAGATGACGGAGTCGCAAGCGACGCTGCAGCCGCGGACGGCGAGGAAGCGGCGGCAGATCTGCCACCTGAGACCGTCAGTCCGACAGACGCAGAAGAGGGTTATCCCTCAGCTAACCCAGTCGACGGAGATCCAGAAGAGGGTTATCTGACAGCTAACCCTGAGGGTTATCTGACAGCTAACCCTGAGGGTTATCTGACAGCTAACGCAGTCGAGGGACTGGGTTATCTGACAGCTACAGAGAGGGTTAGCGGACAGCTAACCCCTACTCCTCTTGTCTCCTCTTTTGATCTCTCCTCTAAAGACTCCCCCTCCTCCTCCGTGGCTGAGGACTCCTCGAGCGTGACCGACACGGTCACGGTTGCCGAGGAGGGAGGCGGAGGCGGGGATTCCTTTTCTTCAGAAGATCAAGAACAAGACAAGCCGCTCGCCCGCGCCGAGTCGTTCGTCGACGGCCTCGACTACCGAGGCAAGCAGCCGGGACAGACACGGCGAGCCAAGCTGACCATCCGTGTTGCTGCCGCCTTCAAGGCCGGCTGGACCGAGAACGGGCTCCGTCGCTACCTCGACATCAGCGACGACCCCACCGTCCGCTCACCTGCCTCGGTGTACGCGCACCGGCTCGGGGAGAAGGAGCTGCCCGCCGCTGCTCCTGATAGCGCTCTGCCGCCCGCCTGCTGGGACTGCCTCGGCATCGATCCCGCGGCAGCTACGGACCTGGCGTTGCGCGTCAACCCCATCACGAGCGACCCGTGCCCCAACTGCCACCCGGCAGCTGCGGGACAGAACCCCACGGTTCCGCCTGTCTGCGACGCGTGCATCCGTGAGAACCCGGCAGCGCAGTTCAACATCCGTTTCCGCTACCGGGTCATCGACGGTGAGCACCAGGGCTGCCCCGACTGCCACCCGACCTTGGTTGCTCGCCAGAACCTCACCGGCACGGACGCCAAGGTCGCCGGCTGGATGGCCATCGCCGAACAACTCCGACAGGAAGGACAGCAAGGCGGCGCCCCTTCCAAGACCGATCAGCGCGTCCGGCAAGCCGTCGAGGCGGGCAAGCGCGTACAGCGCCAGCAGGGCCCCCAGCTCGGCCGCCACTACGACAACAGCGTGTGGCAGGAGCCCGCCGACCCCGCCAAGGCAGCCAAGATCCCCCACTGCGGCAACCCCAACTGCGACCCCGTCACACGGCTGAAGACGGAGCCCGACTGGACGGGCGACCCGCGCACGTCCGTCTGCGGCAAATGCCACCCCGCGATGAAGCTCTGAACGGAGACTCATGCCCACTCAACCCCCCAGTCGGAATGCGGAGCGCACGGCTCCGCAGATCGACTACAGCGACGGTACAAGTAAGGCGATTGGTATCCGGCGGACGGCCGCGTTCGCGCTGGGCGCCCTCGGCCTGGAGGCCGTGCGGCGCAGCACGCTGCGGGCGCTGCTCCCGAAGGGTGAGACGAAGCTGCGCGGCCCGGTAGCCCGGGAACGCTGGCACCTCGGCGACAGGAACGGCCTCGGCAAGAACAAGACGTCCGTGGCGTTCGGCCAGGTACTCCATCAGTTCGAAACCCAGGGGTGGGTGGAACGCACCCCGGAAGTCGTCATCGTCCGCGACCGCCAAGCCCTGCTCAGCTTCGCCATGGAACAGCAGCCGGCGGTCACCCCGGACGCGCTCAACATCAAGGGCGCGATCACGGCGATCCGCAATGACCTTCGGCGGGCCCGCGACACCGCTGACCCGGAGCAACTCGAGCAGCGGCACGACGAGATCAGGGCCCTGCTGTACCTGCTGCACGCACCCGCGGTCGGATCCGGCGCGGGCCGCCGCAACACCCTCACCACGACCGCCCAGGAGACAGCGTGACGATCCAACCCATCGAGACCAGTTACGACGGCCACCGATTCCGCTCCCGCCTCGAAGCGCGCTGGGCCGTCTTCTTCAACGCCCTCGACATTTCATGGGAGTACGAATCACAGGGCTACTTGCTCGATGGCACGCCCTATCTCCCGGACTTCAAGCTGCTTCTCCCGGACGGCCGCACCGTTTTCGCGGAGATCAAGAACGCCGAAGTGAGCGAACACCACGGGGAGCACGTCGACCTCTGCCGATCCCTTGCCCGTGAATCCGGGTCCCCGGTGCTGCTTCTCGTCGGACCCCCCGGCGGCCTGAAGAGCCGGTATCGCATGTACCACCAGTTCACGCCCGACCTGCAGCCGGGATCGTTCACCGCCGCGTTCTTCCAGGACTACGGGCCGAAGCTGGTCACGGCCGATGCCTACTGGTTCCAACAGGCCACGGTCAACGAGGAGACCGGCGTCCTCGAGTTCCAGTTCACCGACCGACGCGCCGCCAAGGCCTTCGGGATCGGCGTGTGCGACGCCGTCAATGCCGCCCGCGCTGCCCGCTTCGAACACGGCGACCGGGGCTAGCAGCTGGCCCCGCTCGTACCGGGGCCAGCCACCCGTCATCACACCACGAAAGGAGACCGCGGTGACGTCCCACGTCGAACAGCAGATAGCCGCCCGTATCGCCCGCGTCCGCGCCGAGGAAGAACGCAAGCGGCGGGAGCGCGAGGAGTGGGCGCGGCGCCGCAAAGCCGGCGTAGCCAAGAGGAACGCCCGCAAGCTCCGCCAGCTGGCCGAACGCGGCCTCGACCTCGCCCCGCCCGTCAACCTCGACAACAGCAGCTTCGCCGCATCCGGGGCATAGGCACACAAACCGCCCGCCCGTTGACCTACGCCCACCGTGAAAGGACGCCGATGCCCGACAACCCCGAGGCGCGTGCCGAGGCCGCCCGGCTGCTGGCCCTCGGACGCAGCGCCGAGTTCGCCGCCTCCCGACTGCAGGTCAGCGCCACGACGATCCGCAGGTGGCGCCGCACCGATCCCGACTTTCGGGCCCTGATGGACAAGCACCTGAAGGGACTTGAGGCGATCGGCCTTCAGGTCATCGCCCGCGGCACGGTGCCCGTGAAGGTGCGGGAGAAGGCGCGCCCCGGCCTGTCGCCGACGGAATTCCTCCGCGCCATGGCGCTGGACCTCGGCCGCATCGAAGCCACCCGCCCTTGACCAGCATTCCCGCCCGTACCGACAGCAACAGGAGACATCATGACCGACTTCAATGGATCCTCGATCAGCGCCCTCGTGCCGGGCGACCGGGAGCACCGGTTCCGTCTGCCGCTCGACAGGTCCAGCGTGCCGCCGAAGACCCTTGCCGCCCTCGACGCGGTCCAGCAGGCGGTGAAGGCGACGGCGGACGCCACCACGCCGAAGGCGAAGCAGGCCGCGGGCGAAGCCGTGCGGACCGCCGTGGACGGCCTGTATGACCGGGCGGCGTCGACGAGCCGGGCGGACCGTGAGCACCACCGCGAGGGCTACGCGTATGCCGCGGCGAAGTTCAACCGGGCGATCGGCGAAGCGCAGGCCGCGCTGCAACTGCTCGCCGACCACGCCCAGCAGTACGGCAACGGGGCGGGCATCGGCTTCGCCGAGGACATGCGGGCCAACTCGCCTGCGGTGCTGCACCTTCGCCTGCTCGCCGACTCGTTCAAGTCCATGCCGGCCGTGCCCGAGCTGGAGGCGTGATGGAGCGGAAGACGAAGGCGCGCCGGCCGACGTCCGCGGAGCGGCACGCTGCCCGTGCACTCGGCGTCGAGGAGCCGACGGAGGTCGTCGAGGACGTCACGCCTACGGCGGCGTTGCATGCGGAGCGGCTGGCGGCCCCGGCGAAGTCGCCGAAGCCGGCCGGGATGCAGACGGCCGAGTACTACGCCCGCCGCGCGACAGGCAAGGCGAGCTGAATTCAGCACCCGGTGAATAGCAGTGCCCGGCCGAGCCCCCATGGCGGCCGGGCACCGCCATGTTCGGCGCGGTGGACTCGTCACGGTACGGAAACAACCGCATGCCCTCCGTGCCCGACTGTCAGGGTGACCGCACGACCGACCGCACCACCAAGGGGGAACCACCCGTGCGCCGCATCCTCATTCCCGTCGCCGCCATCCTGCTCGTCAGCGCATGCAGCGGCCAGCGGGCAGTCACGCAGCCCGCAAGCAGTGAGCCCACGGCGTCGCGGTCAGCCTCCGCGAGCAGCGGGCAGAAGGGGCTCATCGGGGGCGCGCCCTCGCCTCGCGGGCGCCTGGTCGTCGCCATCCCGGCGGAGCGGCTGCCGTACAAGCCCGACGCAGGCATGCCCGCCCTCGACGACGTGCGGGTCATCAAGACGGCCGCGGACCCGTGCGCGATTCCGGCGGACAACTCCGGGGAGCAGGCGCAGCTGATCGGCGCATCATCCGGCGGGCCGGGCACGGTGAACGTGATGTTCTCCTTCACCAACCCGTGCGCCAAGCCTGTGGTGTTCGGCTACAAGGTGACCGCGGCGATCGGCAGCGCCAAGGGCGACCAGGCTGGCGGGGGCGCCGAAGGGACGACGCAGAAGATCGAGCCCGGCCGGACAGTGAAGGCGGTCGTACCCGTGGACGTGAGTACCAACCTGACGGCGGCGCAGCAGAAGCAGCTGTGGGTGGGCTGTACCGAGATCGGCAAGCAGGACCCGGGCTACTGATCGGCGGCGACGCGTGCCCGGCCCCCACCCCACGGAGGCCGGGTACTCGCACTTCAGGGCGCTACTCGCCGTTGAGCGTCTCGGCACGCAGGGCGAGATCTCTCAGGATGACCGCTGACGTCTTGTCGGGTTGGGTGGCGTCGTACTCATGGGCCAGTTCCAGGTAGGCCATTGAGAAGCAGGCGATCATTCTGCCGACAGCAGGAATCATCTCGCGCGCCATGGCGTCGGCGACTGCCTGGGGAGTGGCGTTCCCGGGTACTTCGAACTTCGTTGGGATCATCTCGCGGACGAACGCGTCGACCGTGCCGTCGATTTGGATGTCGGTTCGGTCGGGGTCCTCCGTGAGGAGCTTTTCCCACTCGGCCCCCTTGGTGAGGATGCCGATGACACGCCGCATGATCTCTGAGGTCTCCATGCGTGGAGCCTAGATGCGGCTGCGGGCTCCAGTCGGCGGCGACCGCCTAGGTAGTCAACTCACCACCACATAATTACTGTTATGTGGTACTCATGACTGATGGGGGTCAACGACCCCGAGACGAGGGGGAACTGATCATGAGTGAGATCGTCGTCCGGCCCGGAGGGCAACTCGAGGCCTCGACGCGCAGCGCGGCCGACGACTGGCCGCAGGAAGCCATCGACTTCGCCAACGAGCTCGCCGAGCACTACCCGCACGGCGACCCGCTGCCCGCACTCGCCGGCGCATGGATCGCCCGGCAGAGGACCATCAACACCCGCGCCACGTACATCCGTCAGTTCCGCGTCTGGGACCAGTACGCGCGCAGCAGGGGCGCCCATCCGCTCGAGGCTCAGTTCCCCCTCGCCGAAGCGTTCTCCCGCTACCTCGAGACCGCGCCCACCATGCGCTCCGTCAAAGGCGGCAAGCGGGGCGAGAAGGCGCCCGTCGGCCCGCCCCGGTCGGACAGTGCCCGCGCGAACCTGATGTCGGCCTGCTCGTCCTTCCACGCCTACGCCGTGCGCGCCCGCCGGGAAGGGTCCGACCCGTTCGAGCTCGTCGCCCGCCCCGACCTTGAGCAGGGCGACTCGAGCACCCGCGGATCCACGGAGAAGGAGTCGGTCATGCTGCTCGCCGCGGCCCGCTCCGACTCGCCGCGCGCCTACGCCCTGCTGCTCGCGATGTACTCGATGGCGCTGCGCCTCGACTCCGCCCTGAGCGCCCGCGTGGAAGACCTCGGCTACGACGAGGGCCACCGCACGCTGAATGTCCGCCTGAAGGGCGGCCGTAGGAAGCGCAAGGCTGTCCCGCCCGCTACCGGCCATGCCATCGACTTGTACCTCGATGGCCGCACGGAAGGCCCGCTCTTCCAGACCGCGGCCGGCCGGACGCTCGATCCCAAGTACGTGTGGACGCTGGTCCGTCGGCTCGCCGGCGAGGCGGGGATCAAGAATGCGGCCACCTTCCATCCGCACGTTCTCAAGCATGACGCCGTGACGCACGCCCTTGCCGCGCCCGGGGCGAAGCTGCATGTCGTGCAGGACTTTGCCGACCACAAGGATCCGCGCACGACGAGGCTGTACGACCAGAAGAGCAACCGTCTCGACAGCAGCCCGGGCTACGGGATCGCCGCCCGCATCGCCGAGCAGCTCGCAGACGAGCCGCCCGCGTAGCCGTCTGGGCAGCACAGGTCACCGATACAGGGGTGGGCACCAGCGCCCACCCCTGCGTTATGCGCTGGCTGTGGTGTCTCATGACGTTGGTTCCACGGAGTGTTGGAACATGAACTGATGCACGACAGTGTCACGGCAAGATGCTCCGCATGAGTAATGCAGTAGGGGCCGTCGTTGCGGCCATAGCCGCAGGCGTATTCGGCATCGGGGGCGCCTTCGCAGGCATCTACGTCGGCCGACGTCAGACCACAGACCAGGCCCAGGTCGAACATGGCCAGTGGCTCCGGGGTCAGCGTCAAGAGGCTTACGTCCAGTTCCTCAATGCGTGGGAGGAAGCGCTCGCCCAGTGCCGGGGGTACCGGAAGGAAGCAGAGGAGTACTGGCACTTGATGACGGAACAAATCCCGGACTTCGAAGGCGCTGGTGAGGAAGCGATGTTGGAGTCGGTCACCACCAGCATGCAGCAGGCATTGGCCAAGGTTCAGCCCCTCCTGGAGCGGGTGCAGATCCTCGGCCCTACCCGCGTGGAACGAGCGGCTACAGAGTTGAACACCACGCTGGTCGATATGCAGAAGGACCTGTTGTTGAACGTGCCAGGCAACGGGCCGGCGGGAACGTCTTTGGAGGAGTTCGATCGGGCGTCGTCATGGGCGCCGGAGCAACGGCAGATGTTCGTGAAGGCGTCCCGGGACGTGATGCGGGCCGCGCCCCGGCCGGGTGAGGGATGACCGCGGCACCAACCTCATGAGACAACACGGCTAGCGCGGGCGGGGTTGCTGCGGCCAGCGTCGTCGACAGCGGCCGCGCGCAGTTGCTCGCGTTCCTCGGCCGTGAGGGCGAGCACTGCGGAGAGATCTTCGGCGACGGCCGCGGACGGTACCCGCTGCCCGGCCTCGAGCAGCCACAAGTGCCCCTGGCTCACTCCTGCCCGCCGTGCCGCCTCCCGCTGCCCCATGCTGGCCCGTTCGCGCGCGGCGCGCAGCATGGGGCCGAGCGTCTCGGGTGGCGTGCGCCTCTCTCGGATCACGGTCATCCCGACTCCCATTGGCAACCTGATAGGTAGCCATCAACCCAATGATGCCTTTGATTCATCATCCACGATCAACTGGAGCCTTCGAATCGTAGGTGAACTGGAGTATCGTTCAAGTAGGACGAATCGAGTACAGCCGCAAGCCAGTCGTTCCATCGGGCGTGATGCCTGACCGGGCGTGATGCCCACGGACATGAGGCAGCGGATGTAGGGCGTGGCGAACGAGCGGCCCATGGGGAGCCGCGTGGCCATCGCGTGATGCGAGCGCCGAGCGAGACGAGCGGGCCGACCTCGAGCCCGCGGGATACGTCCGCACCAGCCGCCACCACGCCCGGAGTTCCCGTGTCGCGTACCTTCAATGGCCCCCGTTTCCGCGATCAGCGGCGCCTGGCCGGCCTTTCCGTACACGACGTCGCCGCCCGCGTCGGGCGCTCCTGCTGGTCCGTGTACGCCTACGAGCAAGGCAAGGCGACGCCACCGATCCCCGTGGCGGACGCCCTCGCCGACTCCGTGGGCCTGCCCCTCGAGCGGTTCCTCGCCGACGACCTGAAGGCGGCCTGAAGTGGCCGGCTCGTTTCGCATAGCCGAGGGCTACGTAGAAGTAACCGCAGATGAGACCGCCTACGAGCGGTCGATGCGGCGCCTGCAGTCGTCGAAGAACAAGGTCGACGTCCGCGTCGGGTTGGACGACAAGGACGCGCTCGCCCAGCTCGGCCGCTTCATGCGGGACCGGGCGCTCAAGGTCACCGTCGACCTCGACCGGACGGCGCTCTCTCGCCTGGAACTGCCCAACCGCACCGTCAGCATCATCACCGAACTGTCCGACGCCGCCCGCCAGCAAGCCGAGGAACAGCTCGTACACCTGACGCGCGACCGCACGGTCCGCATCATCGCCGACCTCGACACCCGGGCTGCGGCCGACGATCTCGCACTCCTCACCCGGGCGCGCACCACCCGGATCACGGCGGACGCCGATACCCGTTCCGCAGCTGATGATCTGGCGCTGCTCACGAGGTCCCGCACCGTCAACGTCCGCGTGGACGTGGACCGGTCCGTGCTCGGCATCCTCAGCAGCGTAGGTGGCGGCGCCGGGTCATCCGTCGGTCTGCTGTCGTCCCAGTTCGCCAGGCTCGCCGCGGCAGCCATGAGCGCATTGCCCAGCGTCCTTTCGCTCGGTTCGGCGATCGTCCAGATGGGTCCGGCTGCGGCGCTCGCTGCGCCCGCCCTCGGTTCCCTGATCACTGCTGGGGCGACCCTCAGCCTTGGCCTCCACGGCATCGGGGACGCGTTCAAGCAGGCGTTCGCTCCAGCCTCGAAGTCGGCCAAGAGCGCGGCCTCGTCGATCCGGCAGGTCGAGAACGCTCAGCGCAGCCTGGCGAAGGCTCAGCAAGGTGTGAAGGACGCAGAGGTCCGGGCGGCCGAGGCCCGCGTACAGGCGGCCCGGCAGATCGAGGACGCCCAGCGAAGCCTCAAGTCCACCGTGTCCGACGTCGCGGACGCCAACCGGCGGGCAGCGGAGCAGGTGGCGCAGGCCGAGCAGGATCTCGCCGACGCCCAGAAGTCGGCCCGTCAGGCGCAACTGGACCTGACCGCGGCCCGCAAGGACGCCGCCCGGCAGCTCGAGGACCTGGCCAACCGGCAGAAGGACACAGAGCTCGACCGCCGTGACGCGGTGCTTCGTGTCCAGGACGCGCAAGAGTCGCTGAACAAGGTTCTTGCCGACCCGAAGGCCACTCAGAAGCAGCGGGCCGAGGCGCAGCTCACCTATGACGAGGCCGTCCAGCATCTTCAGGAAGTCCAGCTCGAGCAGGAGCGGCTGACGAAGGATGCTGCCGACGCGAACAAGGCGGGCGTCGAGGGGTCCAAGCAGGTCACGGACGCCAAGCAGAAGGTCGCCGACGCCAACCAGGCGATCTCCGACAAGACCCGGGCCCTGAAGGACGCGGAGATCGAGGCATCGCGCACGCAGGTAGCCGGCGCCGAGAAGGTTGCCGCCGCGGAGCGGGCCGTCTCGGATGCGCGGGCTGCTGCCGCGAAGGCGGCCGTCGACGGCGCCCGGCAGGTCGCCGACGCGCAGCAGGCCGTTGCGGACGCGGCGCGCTCGGTCGCCGACGCGCAGACGGCAGGCGCGGCAGCAACGAACAACGTCGCCAATGCCATGGCGAAGCTGTCGCCGAACGCGCGGGCGTTCGTCAACGCTGTGAAGAACCTCGCGCCCGGGTTCTCGGCGCTGCGCATGGACGTGCAGGACCGGTTGTTCCGCGGCCTCGGTGACTCGCTGACCCGTATGGCGACCGCAGCCATGCCAGCCGTGCGGTCCGGCATGGTGGGAATGGCGGGCGTGCTGAACGGCATGGCCCGCAACCTGATGGACACCTTCACCCGCCTCGGCAACCAGGGCTTGTTGAAGCGGATGTTCGACGGTTTCACGAACGGGATGAAGCCGCTGACGAAGGTGCCGGGGCAGCTCGGGCAGGCGTTCGTGCAGTTGTCCATTGCGGCAGCGCCCGCGTTCGCGCGGATCACCAAGGGGATCGCCGGGGAGTCCGACAAGATCTCGGACAAGCTGTCGAAGGCTTTCGAGTCCGGCCGGCTGAAGACGGCCATCGATCACGCCGTGGACCTGGCGAAGCGGTTCGGGCGGGTAGTGGCCGACGCGTTCGGGGCGCTGGGCAACATCATGGGCGCCGCCCAGAAGGCTGGCGGGGACGCGCTCACGACGCTCGGGAACGCGTTCAAGGAGCTGCGCCGGGTGACCGGGCTGCCGGAGATACAGGGCGGTCTGACGTCCATCTTCGGAGCGCTGCACGACATCGCGGGGACTCTGATCGATGTGGTGGGGGCGGCTCTGGTCGCCCTGGTGCCGCTGGTGAAGCCGTTTGCTGACGCGCTGGGCGGTCTTGCCAGGTCGGTGAGGGGCCCGCTGATTGACTTCTTCCACTTCATCGGCGACCACCAGACGATCTTCGGGGCGCTCACTGCGGGCGTCCTCGCGATCGTCGCCGGGATGAAGCTGTGGGCGCTGGGCACAGCGGCGGTGACGGCCGCGCAGGCGCTCCTCAACACGATCATGGACGCGAATCCGATCGGCCTCGTCGTGCTCGCCCTGGCCGGCCTGGCTGCCGGGTTTGCCTACGCCTGGAAGAACAGCGAGACGTTCCGGGACATCGTCAAGGGCGTCTGGAACGAAGTGATGGGGTTCTTCTCCGGCACGTGGGACCTGATCAACAAGTACATCGTCCAGCCGTTCCAGCACCTCTACGACATCCTCGTCGGGCACAGCATCATCCCCGACCTCGTAAAGGCGATCGTCGGCTGGTTCACGTCACTGTGGGACAACACCAAGAAGATCTTTACGACGCTGAAGAACTGGCTCGTGAGCACGTGGAACGCGCTGTGGGATGGCGTGCGCACGAAGTGGAACTCCTTCTGGTCCGGTCTGAAGTCGGCGATCTCCGGGGCGTGGACGACCGTGAAGAACGGCGTGTCTGACCTCAAGAACGGCATCACGAATACGTGGAACAACCTCTGGAACGGGGCCCGCGACAAAATCTCGGGGATTTTCTCCACGATCAGCGGGAAGATCAGTTCGTTCAAGTCGTCCATGAAGACCGCATTCTCGACCCTGCGCGACAGCCTGGGCACGATCTGGGACGGCGTGAAGTCCAAGATTGCCTCGCCGGTCCGGTTCGTCGTGAACACGGTCTACAACAACGGCATCCGCCGCATGTGGAACTCCATCGCCGGACAGATCAGCTCGAAGATCACCCTGCCGTCGATCAGCCTCGGCTTCAATCGCGGCGGCGTCGTCCCCGGATCCGGCAACCGGGACACCGTTCCCGCGATGCTCACCCCTGGCGAGCGCATCCTTTCCAACCAGCAAGTCGCAGCCCTCGGCGGACATCGAGGCATCGACGCGATGCTGGGCAAGGACCGGCCGACGGGAACGGGCGGCAATCCGACAAGCCAGCAGGAGCGGCGGCGCCACCAGGCGACTCAGGGCTTCGGAGACGGCGGCATTATCGGGAAGGTCACGAGCTCGATCGGTGGGGCGATCAGCTCGGCCGCGTCATGGACCAAGGATCTCGTGCTCGGCGGACTGAAGGCTGCGGCGCAGAAAGCCCTGTCCGCTCTTGTCCGACCGCTCATCAATCAGATTCCGGGGAGCGGTATCGGGAATCTGATGCGCGGTCTGGCGAATAAGGCTGTGGATGGAATGCTCGGTTGGTTCACGACCGAGGACAAGAAAGCCGTGGGCGGGCCGGCCGTACAGCGGGCATTGGCGTGGGCGCGCACCCAGGACGGAAAGCCCTATCAGTGGGCCGGAAATAACAACCCCAGTTTCGACTGTTCGGGTCTGATGTCCGCGATCGAGTCCGTGATCCGCGGTGAGAGTCCGCACCGCCGTTGGGCTACCGGGGCGTTCAGTGGGAGCAGCGGCCCGCCCGGATGGGTGCGGAACCTGAACTCGCCCTTCGAAATCGGGATCACCAACGCGGGCGTCGGCCACACCGCGGGCACGTTGGCTGGGGTCAATGTGGAGTCGCGCGGCGGCGACGGCATCGTCGTCGGGAAGCGGGCCCGCGGCTACAACGACCCGCTGTTCACGTCCCGGTGGGGCTTCAAGCCGGCGACCCAGTTCGACTCCGGGGGGCTGCTCGCCAAGGGCGCCACGATGGCCGTGAACAACACGGGCCGCCCGGAGAGGATCCTCGACCCGCGGCAGACCGAGTTGTTCGAGCAGCTGGTGAGCGGCAAGGGCGGGGGCGTGACGATCACCTTCGGGGACGTCGTCATCAAGGACGCCAACCTGACCAGCCCTGCAGACCGTAAGCGAGTCGTGGGCACGCTGATCGGAGACATCAAGGAAGGCCTGCGGCTGTACGACAAGGCGAGGGCCCGATGAGCGAGCCCACCGTCCTGCGCTGGCGGCTCCCCTTTGCTCCCGTCGACGGGGCAGGCCGGCCTGTCGTCTGTCCGACGTGCGGCGTAGGCGAGCGCCTGGTGCTCGGCATGGACCTCGACGACCACAGCGACGAGCCGTCGTACATGACGTGCCCCTCCGGGCATTCGTGGCTCGACGAACGCTTCACGCGGAAGTACGGGGCACTGTTCCTGGCGGACATTCTCGACGCGGAGCCCGGGCTGCTCGCCCACCTCGACGACCTGCAGCGCGAGCACGGGGCCGCCTGACGCCGAAGGCCCCGACCGGGGATGATCCGGCCGGGGCCTGTTCCCGCCCGCCCCGAGGGGGCGCCGTCGGCGGGCGGGAGTTCAGTGGCGCAGAGATGCCTGGGTGGTCTGGATCGGCACCCTCTTGCACAGGTAGACGTGCCGGTAGATGGTGATGCCCGCACCCGAGGACGAGGGCATGTCGTGCTCCGTGTACTCCTCGTCGTCCTGGATCGACTGGTCGCAGCGTCCGCAGATCTTCATCGCCGCGCCTCCCGCATGAGCCGGTTCAGGCCCCTGCCGACCTCGCACAGGGCGGCTTCGTCCACGCACTGCTCGCACGTCGGCGCGTGCTTGTGGAGGGCCTGGAGCGCGGCCTTGCTGGTGCAGGGGTGGCAGCCTCGCGGGAACCAGCGGACGGGCTGTCCAGCCCGGGATGCGGCCCGCTCGCCGAGGTCGACGGCGGTCGCCGAGGTGAGGGGAACGCCGTCCCATACGCAGGTGGTGCCGCGCACCTGCTGCTCGGTGAGCTTGGCGAGGCCAGGCAGTGCCAGTAACTCGAGCACGTCGATTGCGGTGCCTGTTTCCATGCTCACGCCTCCCGGGCCACGGTGATCCGTCTCACATACGTGACCGTAGGAGCGCTCGAGCCCGACCGAGGACCGGAATCCGGTCCCCTCCCTCACGCGGCCAGGATGCCGATCTCCATTGCCAGTTCTGATGCGCGGCGGCGGCGGTCGGCCTGCTTGGACTCGACTTCTTCGAGGATGATCCGCCTGGCGTACCCGTTGTAGGCGATCGTTTCCGAGGCGGCCTCGTAAGCCTTGGCCAGCGTCGCGATGGCCACGTCCGGCTGTCCGTCCAGCTGGTAGGCGCGCGCCTCTTCGATCCGGTGACGGGCCCGCCTCGGCCGGGACTTGATCGTCATCGTGTCCGCTCGAGCGGCCTGCCGGACAGATTCCCCACCTTGGTGCAGCTCGACGGCCACGGTGACCGCGTGGGCGCCCATGATGGCCTGCGAGAAGCTGGTGACCGGGTGGTAGTAGTCGGGCGCCAGGCGGTCGGCCATGTCGTTGGCCTTGTCCCAGTGCCGCCAAGCCGTCCCGGTCTCCCGCCGGCGGGCCGCTGTGTAGCCGAGCTCGAACTCGAGGGCGCCCGCAATGGCGAGGACGTCATCGCTCGCGTCGGGCAGGAGCGGCTCGAGGTACCTGACCGCCTCGAGGTTCACCGCGTCGGCCGCGTCGTAGTGGCGGGGGCCGGAATCGCGGTGCGCTTGGGCCATGAGCCATGCGGCGACGCCGATGGTGTGCGGGTCCTCGGACTCCTGCGCGGCGATCATTCCCCGTTCGGCGACGCGCCACAGCAGGCTCGAGTCGGGCTGGTAGGCGATGAAGAACTGGCTGAGGCTGTACGACTGCGCGAGGAGCCCCTGCGCCAGGCGCCGCTCGAGCGCCGTGTCCGACTGCCGCACGAGGGCCTGCGCGTCACGGATCAGGTCCGGCAGCAGCTTGCCGATGACCTCGCGATGGTTGGGCGCCTCATGGCGGGCCGTCCATGCCCGGTCGAGGCGGGCCTGAAGGTGCGCGACGGGCGGCGCCTCCACGGTGGCCGTGAGGGGGAAGGAGTCGATCGCCGCCTTCACCGCGGCGAGACGCGGATGCCCCGGGCCGATGAACAGATCGACGTGCGCTTCGGGGAGACCGGTGAGTTCGGCGAGGTCACGCACCCGCAGGGTCTCAGCGATCCGCATCACCATCTCCAGCCCCGGGGCCTGCTGCTGCCCGTTCTCGATCTTCTTGAGGGTGTGTGGTGAGACGCCGATCAGGTCGGCGAGTTGGGTGCGGGTCATTCCGCGGCGCTCGCGGAGGATCTGTACCCGCTGGCCGAACTTCAGCGGGTCGGCGTATGGGTCGGGGGTAGCATCTGAAGGCACGGTCTCGCCCCAATCTCTGAACAGGTCGCACTGCCAGAGTAGGGGCGAGGCCTTTTGCATGTGAGGGCCTCCGGACATGAAGAAAGGCCCCCTGCGTGGTCGCATGGACCATTCAGGGGGCCTCATCGTGCTCAGACGGTTGCGGTCTTCGCCCAGTCTGCGAACGCCTGCCAGGCGGGCTCCGCGAGCCGTACACGGGCCCGCTCACGGCATTTGGTGTCCCGCACGAGGACGGCCGCCGTAGGCCGCGCCCACTCGACGCACGCCCCGGAGTCGGTGTACGTCGACGTCTTCCAGATCAGCGGGCCGTTTTCAGCCTGCGACACAGGGTCTCCCTCGTTCCGTCGATGAGTTCCAGCGACTCCCCGACCGGCAGCGCCAGGTCGAGAAGCCGATCCCATCCAGAAGCGTAGGCAGCCACATCCTCCGGGCGGGTGGTGATCTCGGAAGATGTCAGCGACTCGACGAACACGGCCCGCTGCCCGGCTGCCCGGTACAGCGTGAAGGCCCCAACGAGCCCCGGGTGCGCCTCGATGCCCTGCGGCAGGATCCGCAGCGTCAGACGCGGCTGCAGCGCCTCGACGGCGAGCAGGTGCTCCAACTGGTCGACGAGCGCGGCATATCCGCCCACGGGCCGGTACAGGGCGCCCTCGTCGACGATGAACGTGGTGGCAGCGCCCAGCTGGTCGATGCGCCGACGGCGGACGTCTGCCCGCTCGCCGACCGCCTCGAGCGGCAGGGCCGGGCTGGTCGACCGGATCGCCTCGCACGCGTAGGCGTAGGACTGCAGGGCGCCCGGTATCAGCAGCGGCTGCCAGCCCTGCACGGTGTCAGCCGCGGACTCGATGGCGGCCAGGCGGGCGATGTGCTCGCCGAGCGTCTCGGCCGGCGACTCCCAGATGGTGGTCAACGGCCGATCCTCTCGGGCGTCGGGCGGGTGCCCGCGGTGCGGGTGCGGCGCCAGGCGTTGTGCATGCGGCGGCCGACGCGCAGCCGCAGCTTGTCGCCGAGGCAGCGCGGGCACATCTTCGGCTTGCCGAACCGCTCGATCTCGCCGACTCCGCCGCACTTGCGGCACGGAGCGAACGGCCGGACGGCGCACAACACTGCGTAGCCGCCGAGCCAGAGAATGAGCGCGGCCATAGCAAGGAGCATGAGGTCTCTTCCCCTCTGAAGTGGGTGTTTCCCGTTTCCTGGAGGCACCCCTGCTAGACGCTAGATGCGTGCTCAGGGGCGCTTTTTGGTGCTAGCGGGGCTGCTAGACCTAGCGGGGTGGGGTGCTAGGTCTAGCGGCGGTGCGAGGGCTAGGCGGCGACCCGGTCGGCGTTACGGCGAGTGATGGCGGCGACCACGTCGGCCCGCTTGATGCCGCGCCGGTTCTTGCCCTCGCCCTCGTCGGTGGTGCCCCACACCTGGCCCGTCTTGACGCCCCACGGCTTCAGGGCGGCCGTGACGTTCTCGGCTGTCCATCCGTCGTAGACGTCGGGGCGCAGCTCGGCGAGGTGGGCGGCAATCCGCTCGTTCCACACCTGCTCCTCGTCGGCGCCCACGCACTTGAGGATGTCGCCGAGCAGGTCCATGCCGACGGTCTCGGCCGGGCCCTCGCCGATCGCGTGGCCGGTGATGTTGCCGTACTCCTCGCGCAGCCTCCGGGCACGGGCGACAACGAGCTCGGCCTTGGGGGCGTCGACGAACGCGGAGGCCACGATGCGCGGGTCGTCACCCTCGCCGGCCATGTAGCAGATGCCCAGGTCACGGCGGCTGAACATGGTGGCGCGAATCCCGGACTTGTAGGCGCCGGTGGACAAGACCATGTCGTTGGCCTGGTGCCCCATGACCTTCAGGCAGAAGCGGAGCACGGCGTTCGCGGAGATCCCGGGCGGCAGGCTCTTCGCGTCGGGGCGCTGTGTGGCGTACATGCCGATGATGCCCAGCGCCGGGCCGCGCTTCGTGATGTCCGTGCAGATCGACTCGATCTCGGCCCCGTGCTTCTCGTGCTCGAACAGCACCTGGCACTCGTCGATGCCGATACCGATGGGGTGCAGGCCAAGCGACTTGTCGTTGGCCAGAGCGGGCGTGACCTTGGACTCCGGGCAGCGGGAGCGCGGCAGAGACTTGATGACCTTGGCGCGGCGCCGCAGCTCGGCCTTGATCTCCCGGAGGGCGTGAAGGATGTACTCGATGTCCTCGTCCTCCTCGCCGGCCCGGTAGCGGTGGGCGACCGGTTCGAGGGCGCCGAGGTCGCCGGTTCCCTTCAGGTCGAAGGCGAGAATCCAGGCCCGCGGGTCGAGGGCGCAGATCAGCAGCAGCAGCCTGAGCAGGAACGTCTTACCCATGCGGGGGATGGAGCCGATCACGATCGAGGCGAACATGAGGGTGACCTCGACCCACCGCATCCGCTGGTCGTTGCCGAACACGATCGGCCGGAACAGGTCGACCTGCCCGTCCTTCAGCAGCGGCCAGGCGGGCTTGGTGGTCTCGTTCATCGGCTTGTCGCCGACCCACAGCACCAGGCGCCCTTCGTGCTCGTTCTCGTCGCCGGACGGCCACACGCAGCCGACCTTGCGGCGCAGGCCGGAGGCGAGGGCCTCCCGCTTGTCCATGACGTCGTCCGGGGTGACGCCGTAAGGAAGGTCGAGGTCGGCCCGGTAGCCGGGCCCGTCGCGGGTGATTTCGCTGGTGAAGCGCATCCCGTCCATGTCGCCGCCCTTCTTGATGGCGGCCGAGATCTTCGGGCTTCCGATGGCGTCGAGGGCGCGCAGCACGATCGATCCGGTGAGCTTCTGCAGCTCAGTGCGCATGACCGCCGGGCCGATGACCGGGGCGTCCGGCTCCTGGCCGAAGTATCCGAGGGTCATCACGCCGCCGGCGGCGAACACCCACAGGAACTCTGGTGCCATGACGTACAGCCAGATCGCGAAGCTGAGGCCGAACACCGCGGCGATGACGGTGACCAGGCCGCGGAGGCGGACCCGGTTGCCGCGCAGGCGGGCCAGGGCAAGGTATTCGTCGACGTCCTCCTGTCGTACCGCGTAGTCGCGTAGCGGGGCGGCCTCGCGGTCCCACAGCCACCGGTTCGTGGAGACGACGAAGCGGCAGGCGCCGCGCGGGGCCATCGCGGACAACTGGATCCCGTACCAGGGGAGGCGCAGGCCGTGGTACGTCGAGGCGTACCCGAGGCGGGCGCCGGTGTGCCTCGCGGACGTGAGGAACTCGCTCCGGTCCTTCAGCCACGGGGGGACGATCGGCCGCCGCTTCTCGGTGTGTACCCCGGGCGCGGGCAGCTTCGGGTTGTCGACGAGTACAGGCGTACTCGGTGTACCTGGCTGCTCGGGTACATCAGGTACGGGCGTACTCGGCGGGGTGTCTGTCGGGGGTGCGAAGGTGTCCGTCATGCTGTGGTCTCCGGTTGCCTTATGGGTGATCGGGTACACGGGGCGGCCGGCGTACCTGCCCGGGTACGGCCGCCCCGTGGCGGCGCTACTTGCTTCCGTTGGCCCTCTTGCGAGCCCGGTCCTTGATGCCGTTGATGCGGCGGTCGATGTCCGGCTGGTGCTCGATGCCGGCGGCGGCCCGTTTCACGCCCTGCGCCTCGATGGCGACGATGCGGAGCTTCTCCCAGACGGTCAGCTTCGGCTTAGGCATCGGTCTCCTCCGGGGCGTCCACGGGCAGGGCTCGGGCGACGGCGGCGGCGCTACGGGCGACGACCGCCCACAACGCGCCGGCCGCGGCGTGGTCCTGCGTCTCGTTATGGCGCCCCTGGCTATAAGCGGCGCTGGTCGCGCGCCTGGCGAGGGCAGAGGCCTCGCGCAGGGCCTCGTCGGCGATGTTGAGGTAGTCCTGTCGCGTCTTTGGTTCGGGCACGGTTGGTCCTCTCCGGTTGCGGGTCGGGTGGCGGTTGCGAGGATCAGCGGTGGCGGCTGACCGTGTTCTGCCTCGGGGTGTGGCGGAGGGCGTCGGACTCGGCGGCGGCGCGGTTCGCGGACGGGCTGGAGGCGCGACGTCCGCAGGAACAGGACCAGTCGAACTGCGCGGCCAGGGCCGGGCGGCGCGAGCTCCACGGGGTGACACGGATCGTGTGATTCATGGGGGGTCTCCCTGGTCTTGGGCCGGGCTGTTCCGGCCCCACCGCACCCCCGCAGTTGCCGCCCGGTGGGAGGCAACTGACGGAGGACGGAAGGGCAGGTCAGTGCTGGTCGCGGCGGCTGGCCTCGTTGCGCATCCACTGCTGCAGGTCCTGCTGCCGCTCGACGGATTCCGGCCGGAGTCCTCCGTCGCCTGCCATCGCCTGGCCCCGGGCGAGGTCCGTGCTGATGCGCTGGGCGGCCTGCCGCAGCTGGTCGGCGCTGTAGTTGCTGTAGTCGCGGTCCGCGTGGTGGGTGCTCATTTGTTCCTCCTGGGTTGATTGCGCGTTGATTGGCTGTTGACGGAAGGGCAGGTCAGCGGTGCAGGCCGATGCGGGCCAGGACGGTGCAGACTTCGGGGTACGACGTCTTCAGCCCGGTCGACGCGGCGAGCGCGGCGACATCGGCGGCGCGCACGTGGCCGTGCTGGCGCTTCATGCCGCGGGCGATACGGGCGATGTACGTCTTGCGCTCACGGGCGGCGCGGGAACGAACGCTCATGGGGGAGTCCTTCCAGGTCACAGGCTGTTTGAGGGGGGCTACTTGCCGCGCTGGTAGTCGCGCCACATGCCGCGCAGGACCAGGACGCAGATCGTCAGGGCGACGACGACCAGGCCGAGGACGGCCGCGAGGATCGCGAAGCCGAACACGATGAACGCGATCAGGACGACGACGACGCTGAGGGCGACCAGGCCGAAGCAGCCGGCGCCGAGGTACGCACCCCACGGGTACGCCTTCAGCGGCTGCAAGGGCGCCTGAGCGACCGGGGCGGGGGCTGCCGGTACGGGCGCGGCGTACATGGGGTTTCCGGCGAGGTCGTAGCCGATCTGCTGCCGCTGCACGGGCTCGGTCATCGCGCCCACCTCCGCGCCTTGCGGGCGAAGTACGGGCGGACGGCCAGGCCGAGCGCGAAGGTCGCGACTACCGGCTTGCAGGCGACGGCCGCAACGATGGCGGCGACGGCCATGAGCAGGGGCGGGAAGACGAACAGCAGACCCAGCAGGGCGCCGAGGAGAAGCCACTTCACGACGTCGCCCCCTGCCTCAGCAGCACCTGCCGGAAGCCGTCCTGAATCTCCTTGGCGCGGGGCTGGCCCACGCTCAACTGCGTCTTGATGGCGCGGATGGACGGGACGTCGCCCTCGAGCAGCTGCTCCTTGAATGCCTCCGCGGCGAGGCCGAGGCCGTACTCGGAGAGCGGATCGCCGTACCCGTCATCCGTCGGGTCGGGCTCCGTCGGGTTGCCGTCCTCGTCGGCGTAGGTGCCGGACACCGTCCAGTCAGGTACGGGCTCGGGTACGTACTCGGCGCGTACCTCGGGGCGGGTACGGGCGTACTCCGCGGCGGGTACAGGTGACGGCTCCGGGATGGCAGACGGCTCCGAGGGGAGCCCGCAGGGCGTCATCAGGGGCAGCAGCCGGACACCCGCAGGTACGGCAGGTACAGCCGTCTCGAGGACCGGGTACACCTCGGGTACACGCTCGACCGTCACGGGTACGGCAGGGGTGCGGTCTTCCGCCGCACCCTTTGAGGGGGACACGGCGTCCCTCTCAACCGCGGCCGTGACGACCGTGGTTTCCTCGTCGGCGAGGCGGTGTACCCGCCACAGAACGAGCGGGGCGATCGCCGACACGGCGACGACGAGCGGCACGTTCACGGGCAGCAGGCCGGCCGTCACGAGGTGGCTCGCAGCGTTCACGCCGATCATCGCGGCGACTGCGGCCAACACGTCACGGTGAGCCCGCAGCGCCCGCACGGTGTAGATGTCGAGGGCGCCCGGAACCGCGGCGGCGACCCACTGGTTGAAGCCAACCTGCCGGGCCAACTCGTACTCGGCCGAGGCCGTAGCGACGAGGGCGAACAGCAGGGCGCCCCACTTCAGATAGTCGTTCTTCATTCGCCCACCTCCGGGGCGGTGGCGCGCTCAATCGCGCAGTTGAAGAGCTGGAGGCCGTGACGGTCGCCCACCTGGTGGGCGATGCTGCGGCCGGCGAGCAGTACGTGGACGGGCGGCAGGGTCCGGGCGTACTTGCCGATTCCCTGCATGGCCGCCCCTTCGGTAGGGCGTCGGATCGTCGAGGCGCTCACGGCCGGCCACCGCCCCTCAGGCGGATCGCCTCAGCCGCGACGAACGTCAGAACCCGCTCGGCCGAGCGAAGGCCCTCGAGCAGCTGGGGGATGTCCTCGGCGATGAAGTCCTCGACGCAGTCCAGCTGTACGGACACGACCGGGTACGGCTCGCTGTGCAGCTCGAGGTACGGGGCGTGGGAGATGTGGGCCTGCAGCAGGGGCACGCGGCCGTGCCGATCGGTCTGCGCCGCAGCGTCCACGGTCACGCTGTTGTGGGTGATATCCGAGCGGTAGAGGGGCGGCTCGCCCTCGTGGCCCCGGCACCATCCCGGCTCGGGAATGGTGACCAGGCCGCCGTCGATGGTCTGCAGGGTGACGGTCCGGGCGCTCACTTGCCCTCACCCCGCTCGGCGTCGAGGGCGGCGAGCAGGGAGCGGATCCGGTGGTTGAGGCCGGCCGCGGTCTTCACCATCTCGATGTGGTCGTGGATGTTGGCGGTGGCGGTCTCGTCGAGCAGCTGGCGGGTCATCTTCCGCTCGCCGTCGACGGACGCCGGGTCCGGGGGCTCCTCGTCGGGGCCGTGCAGCGGGTCGTAGGCGGTCACTGCTGCTCCTCGGGCGTGGTCTGGTCGATGACCGCGATGGCGGCGCGCATCGTGGCGCGCAGCTCGCCGATCCGGCCGGCGAGGTCCCTGACGTAGGTGGTGGGCTGGCCCGGCTGACCCAGAGCCTCCGTGAGGAGACTCCGGATCAGCGCCAGCGCTTCGTCCTCACGCATGGCGGGCGGCGAACTCGGCGTCGTACCAGCCGAGGAGCGCGCGGCGGGTCTCGTCCTCCCGCAGGTGCTGCGGGACGTCCGGGTAGACACGGATCTCCATCGCGCCCGGCTCCCCGTACAGGGCGAGGAGCGCCTTACGACCGGTGTCCTCCACCTCGACGACCGTCACCCCGAACACGCGCAGCAGGTAGGCGATCGGCAGCGACTGCAGGTCGGTACGGTCCAGCAGCGCCCACGGGGTGGCGGAGTCCCGGGACTGCGTGGCGTGGTCGACGGCCTGCGCCTCGGCGAGCCGGTCACCCAGCCGGATCAGGTCGTCCAGGTGGGCGCGCACCCGGCGGATCTGCTCGTCCAGCTCCAGCCTGTCGTGGCAGTACAGGGCGACTCCGGTGCCGCCCTCGGGCACGAACTCGACGTAGGGGTGGGGCTGGTCGTCGTCGAACGGGTACTGCTGGATGCGCGCCTCGAGGATGCTCTGCTTGAGGCCGTCGATGCCGTACCCGAGGTGGACCTTGTCGCCCTGGTGGAGAAGGTCCACGGGGGCGATGCCGCTCTCGATGTCGTCGGAGTGGTCGGTGGTGCACCAGGTGGGGCACTCCGTGGCGATGAAGCCGCCCGCCCGCAGCGGGTAGGTCACCATCCGGTCCGGCACGCTGGCCGGCTCCTGTGCGGTGAACGTCTCGGGCGTTACGGCTACGGTGTCCTGCATGGTCGTTCTCCCTGTTGAGAGGGGTTCGGCCCAGGCCCCGGCGGGAGGTGCGAACTCCTGCCGGGGCCGTCCGCTTGTGCGGTGGCCGTGGAGCTGTGGTCTGGGGGTCGCTCAGACGGCGACGGTGAGGGCGGGCTCGTCGACGGCCTCGACCTTGAGGGAGGCCGCGCACGCCTTCATCGGGACCGGGCCGAGGTTGTTGGCCTTGAAGATCCGGGTGATCTCCGCGAGGTCCGGGGTCTGACGGCTGGACGGGGTGCGGAAGACGCGCCACGTGCCGTAGATGCCGGACGGGAGACGGTCGAGAACCTTCTTCGCAGCGCGCTTGCCGCGGTCGGCGCGGCGGGCCTGGTCGGCGGCGCGCTCGAACTCGCGGGCGGCAGCCTCGATGGTCTCGACGGCGGGCAGCTCGTCGGCCTCGTACAAGCCGGCCGGGTCCGGGGCGGTGACGGGCTCGACGTCGGCCTGCTCCTCGACGAGCGAGGCGGGGGCAACGACGGAGCGGACCGCGTCGGCAACGGTGCCGAGCAGGCCACGAACCGTGCGGGCGGTACGGGGGGACGTGAGAAGCTGAAACACAGCGGGTCTCCTGGTGGTTCAGGTGAATCCGTCAGGCCCTCACTCGGTGCTACCAACACCGGTGGGGGCCGTTCACGTTCTTTGCTAGATACCCATCTAACTCTCGGCGACCGCCGGTTCTCCGATCTGCAGAAACTCGTACGGCCGTGAGCGGGCCCACCGTGTCCTCGGCGGCTTTCGCGACCTCTTCTCCCCCTGCACCCCCTTCGCCCTACGCGGCCTCCGCGCCGACGGATGCCACGCGGAGCACCCCGTACTCCCGGAGTCGCCGAGCCGTGCACGCCGCCTCGGGAAAGCGGCTCGGCACCGCGTACCCCCGGGAGGAAGGGCCGACGGATCTGCGGCTCGTGCCGCCCGCGCTCGCGGCCTGGGTGACGACGGCGGTGACGGTGGGCGCACCGACCAGACGGGTCACAACCGTGGTGGTGGGCTGCCTGGTTATGGCCGGCGTGTTGCTGGCGTTGAGGCGGACCAAGGCGCGCAGGGCGACGGAGTACGGCGCACGACCACTCCGTGCTTGGCCACGGGTCTCCGTCGCCGCCTCACTGCTCTGTGTCGCGGCGGCCGCCGCCTCCGCGGGGCTGCACGGGGCGGATGCGCGCCGCGGCCCGATCCCGGCCATGGCACGGCAGTACGCCCAGGTGACCGCCGAGGTGGAGGTCACCTCCGACCCACGGCTCACCCGGCCTCGGATCAAGGGGGATCACGCGGCTCCTACGGCCGTGCTGCTCGACGCGGAGGTCCGGCGGGTGACGCGGGCGGGCGGAAACGGGGCTGTGGTGGCGACGCGCACGCCGGTGCTGGTGATCGTCGACGCGCGTTCGCCGAGGGGCTCGCCCCGGCTGCCCGGCGGGCGCTCGCCCTGGCTGTCGCTGCTGCCGTCCACACGGTTACGGGTGGCCGCGCGGCTCGCCCCCGCGCTGTCGGGCGGGGACCGGATCGCGGCCGTGCTGCGCGTGCGCGGGAGCGGGCCGCCGGAGGTGGTGGGGCAGCCGTCCGGGCCGCAGCGGTTCGCCGGCCGGTTGCGCGAGGGCCTGCGGCAGGCGACCGACGGGCTGGAGGCGGATGCGCGAGCGCTGCTGCCGGGGCTGGTCGTGGGGGACACCTCACGGGTCACACCGGAACTGGACGAGGCGTTCAAGGCGACGGACCTCACGCACCTGCTGGCGGTCAGCGGCGGCAACTTCACGATCTTGCTCGCCCTGTTCGTCGGACCACCGGGTCTCGCCCAGCGCGCCGAGCGGCGTGGCCTCGCACCTCGGCTCGGTATCCCGCTGCGGGCCACCGCCCTGCTCGGTGGCGCGGTCACGCTCGGCTTCGTGATCGTGTGCCGGCCGGACCCGAGCGTGCTGCGGGCCGCAGCCTGCGGATCGATCGCGCTGCTCGCCCTCGCGACCGGCCGCCGCAGATCGCTGATCCCCGCCCTGGCCACGGCCGTACTGCTGCTGGTGCTGTACGACCCCTGGCTGTCACGGAGTTACGGCTTCCTGCTCTCCGTGCTGGCGACCGGCGCCCTGCTCACTCTCGCCCCGCGGTGGAGTGCGGCGCTCCAGAGACGCCGGATGCCGCCGCGCCTGGCCGAGGCGCTGGCCGCCGCGGGAGCCGCACAGGCCCTGTGCGCGCCGGTCGTCGCGGTTCTGTCGGCCCGGGTGAGCCTGGTGGCGGTGCCGTGCAATCTGCTCGCGGAGTTCGCCGTCGCACCGGCCACGGTGCTGGGGTTCGCGACGCTGGCGACGGCGCCGGTGGTACTGCCCGTGGCCAAGGGGCTCGCATGGTGCGCGAGTTGGCCGGCCTGGTGGATCGCCGACATCGCCCGGACCGGCGCCGCGCTGCCCGGCGGGGGAGTGGACTGGCCCGCGAGCTGGCCGGGGGCGCTGCTGCTCGTCTTGGTCACGACGGTTGTCGTGCTCGCCGGCCGACGGCTCCTGAAGCATCCTTGGCTGAGCGGTGCCTGTGTCCTGGTGTTCCTGCTGGTCGTGGTGCAGCCTGCGCCGCTCACCAGGGTGATCACGGGATGGCCGCCGCCCGGCTGGCGGTTCGCGATGTGCGACGTGGGACAGGGCGACGCGACGGTGCTAGCGGCGGGCGACGGCGCCGCCGTAGTGGTGGACGCGGGCCCCGATCCGGCGCTGGTCGACCACTGTCTGACCGCGCTCGGCATCACCCGGATCCCGCTCGTCGTGCTGACGCATTTTTTCTTTCCGCTGTTCAAACTTGTCTCATGAGTTCTGTGGTTCAGTCTCGATCCGTTGAGGCGGTACGAGACAGGTGAGCTGACGGGAGATCCTCCTCGGCTCCTGGGGAGGGACGAGGATGGATCTTGCCTTTGTGCATTCGGGGAGACTGGAGAGGTTTCTGGACAGTGATGTCATCTCGGCAGCGGAGGTGGCTGCTCTGCTCGAGCGGCGTGGCGTGCTCGACGGGGCGCCGGTGTTTCTCGACGAGGAGACGCAGATGCCGGTACTGGCGCTGTGTGAGTACGGCCGGTATCTGTCGACGTCGCTGTTGGATGAGGGCACGCTGAAGGATTACGGGCGGGCGGTCTTCAGAACGGACAACTACCTGGCCAAGCTGGAAAGCGATGTCCTGTCGGCGAGTGAGTCGGACCTCGTTGCCTACCGCAATTACCGGACTCAGCGGCAGAAGAAGCCGATCAGCTGGGATGCATGGAGCAAGGAGTCGTTCGTCTTGGACGACCTCTACGGCTTCCTGGTCGACCGCAAGTTCCTGTCGCACCGGCCACTTCGGGTGGCGGCGCGGGGCCGCAACGCGTTGGCGCCACGGGTTCGTTCGGGCATGGACATCCGGCACCTGACGTTCGAGCAGTACCGGTATTTGCGGGATGTGGGTCTGGGTGGGCAACTACCCGACTCTCAGGTCGATCTGGGCTTTCGCGGATGGTCGCCGTTGCGCGGTCGTGCTGGCTCCGACATCGCTCTGGGGTCAGGGACACGGTGGCGGGAGTGGGCGACGCTGCTACTGCCCGAGATCGGGCTTTGGCCGGGGATGCCAGGCGGGGCCGCCGAGTGCACGGTCCAGGCCTGTGCGAAGTACGGCAAAGATCGCACCATCTATGTCCCTGAAGACGCGGTCGGATCCGCGGAGCTGTTCCACCTGCTGGAGCGCCCGGACATTGTCCGACGAGCAGCCCGAAGCCTTGAGCGCAAGGCCCGCGACCTGTTCGTGGTGCGTGACGTCGATGTCGCTGGCGGGCGGGTGCGGGGCATCCTGGACGGTGTCGTGCGTGAGTTTGAGATGCCGGCCATGGACGCCAAGTTGCGGCGGATCACCGTCTTCGAGGGCGAGTTCGGCCTGGAGGCGCTCACTCTATTCGTCTGCCGCGGTGGTCTGATGCCAGGGACGGACGCTTGGAAGAGCTACCGCCATCGAGCCTGGACACGCATGAACGCGCTCGCCGACGAGGCCACGCCACTGCTACCGGCTCGACGCTGGCGATGGCACGATCTGCGGCACACCTATGCCCTTCGGCTTTTGACCTATCTGGAGAACATGATGGACGGCGAGGAGCCGGATCTGCAGGCCCGACGCCGTCGGCACCGTTCGTACTTGACCGGGCACATCCGGCACAACCCGTTGCTGATCGTCAGCCGAAGACTCGGTCACTCAAGTCCAGAAACCACCTACGAGTACCTCCAGTACACGGACGACCTGATCAACGAGTTCGAAGCCGCGTTCTCCGGCTGGATCGGGGACGACAAAGCGTCCTACGCCGACATTGCGTCCCACGCGATCAGCGCCGCGAAGGGCGGCCGTTGATGCCAAAGGAACGCCGGAAAGGCCGGACCAAAGAAGAACGCGCCCGCCTGCGATCAGCCTTGGCGAACCCTGTCCCGCCCGGCGGCATCGGCCCCCGGGTGGTCGAGATACCCGGAGTGCTCATGGCGGTGGACCCGTCGGACTTCGGCTGTTCACGCTTGGCCATGGAACTGGCTGATGAGTGGGTGGAGTACGTGGCTGCCACCGCCATCACGATGCATGCGAGGGTCTACTACCTGGCGATCACCCGGTTTTGCAAGTTTGTGGACAAGGAGCTCGGGCCGGCGTCGGAGGCGGTGAGTCTGAGCGATCGGAGCCTGTGTGACCTGCTGCTTAAGTGGGAGCTGGCGCTGCCGGAGACCTATGCTGAGACCTCCACCTACCCCGGGATGCTGGCTGGAGTAGTGCGGGTGCTGATCATCCGCAGGGACGACCACCGCGACCGCCCGGTCGCCCCGGACCTCGCCCGGCTGGCCCGCGGCCCCGCGCTGCTGGGCAGCGGCGAGAAGCAGGAACGAGACGAGTTTAAACGGCAGGAGAAACGAGCCCTCGTCCGCGCCGCCTGGAAGAGCGTCCACGCCACCCGCACCCGCCTGGAGGAGGGCTGGGGCCTGACCGCACAGGGCTGCCACCCGGAACAAGGCAGCTGGACCAGCATCCCGGATCTGCTCTGGGGCTTGGCCCACGAGCAGATCGCCCTCACCGACATTCACCAGCTCGTGCCTCCGCCGGGTGAATGGCCCCCGGACCTGAAGGAGTTCGGCGCAGGCCCAGGCCGGGTCTTCGTTGCGCAGGTGGCGCGGGTGCAGCTGGCTCGCAAACTGTTCGCGAGGCTGTATCCGAACACTTTTGATCTCCACGCCTTCCGCATCCTGCTGATGGACGCCACCGGCTACACCTCGGAAGAGGTCACCGGCTTCGGCGAGACGGAGGTGGAGTTTCTGCCCAAGGGCGTCCGGCTGACGCTCCTCAAGAAGCGGGCCGAACGCCGTCGGCACCGGGCCTTTCATGATCGTCCCGCCACTAAGGAACCGGCCCCGGAGGAAGACTCGGACGGGCAGCTCACGGTGGACTGGCCACGGCGCGAAGCCAGTGAGGTAGTTCGTCAGCTCATGGACGTGACTGCCCGTGTCCGCGCCAAGGCCCCGAACGTCACCAACACGCTCTTCGTCACCGCCACCGTCCAGAGCAACTTCACCGTCGTCTTCGATGAGTGGAAGCCCGTGGCCCACAGCTCGTTCCGGCACTGGCTGGCCGCCGTGGGTGTCGAGATCGAGGGTGACCCGCACATCGGCCGCATGCGTAAATCGGTCAAGGTTGAGAAGGCCATCGTGACCGAAGGACGTATCAGCGCCACCGCGGACGACCACGCCGAGGAGACTTTCGCCCGCCACTATGCACAGGGAACCACCCTGCGCATCATGTCCGGGCGGACGATCGCCACGGCTCAACAGCACTGGTTCGACAAAGCTCTTGCGCGTGTTGACGGCCCCACTGTCATCTCCGGCGCCGCAGGGGACGTCGACCAGGATCTGCTGGAGGACTCGGGTCTGTCCGCCCAGGAGGCCGAAGACATCATTACCGGCCAGCTCGACATGGGCGTCTCCCACTGCAAGAACCCCTACCAGAGCCCCTACAGCCGACCCGGCGAGCTCTGCGCCGTCGCACCGTTGCGCTGCCTGGAATGCCGCAATGCCTGGATCCTGCCCACCCACCTGCCTCAACTCCTGTTATTCAAAGCACACCTGGAACGACTTCGTACTTTTCTGACGCCACCGGCGTTCGAGCGACTCTGGGGGCAGAGCTGGGTAAACCTTCGCGCCGTCCTAGAGGACCGCACGCCCGAGGAACTGGACCAGGCCCGCAAGCACATTGACGCCGGTCAGGCGGTCCTCGACCTGCCGCTGGCTGCGAACACGGAGTTCGACGCGTGATCCTTCACCTGCCCCAGCAACGACGTCCCTCGCTGTTTCGGGACGACGAGCCAGTTGTCCAGGGACGCTCACTGCTGCCCGAGGCCCGTGAGCCCGGCGCCTACGTCCCTCGGTTCGGCGACAGGGACGTCTGGAACTTCAACGGCGTTCTCAAACGGCCGGCCAACTGCTGGGCGTCTTCGTGGATGGTCCACTTCAGCCTTGAGCTGGAGGATCCGTACTGGAATCTGCTGGTTCGCGAGTTCTTGATGATGAGCTTCAACCCGAGGCACCCAGAGGTCCTTAAGAACGGTGTCGCCCTCGACGGCTACGGCTCACCGAGCACCTTGATCCAGGTCGCGTCCCGCCTGCGGACAGCAGCAAGGTGGGGCCGTAAGACGGGACTTCCGGCGCACCCAGAGGCATGGACGGTGCAAGACCTGCGGCAACGCATCATCGACTTGAGCGCGACCGATATCACTCCGGACACGGTCCTGGGCCACGTGTCTGCCTTCAAGGCTCTGGCGGCAGCCGGACCCGCGCTAAGCCTCGGCTGGCCTGTCGGCGACCCGTGGCCTGGTCATAGCGCCCGCAAGGTCGTTGAGGTGAGTGCCAGCAAAGATCTTGCTACCCCCTCGGTTCCTCCGAAGACGTGGTTCCCGTTGATCCGCGCAGCATGGGCTTACATCCACGCCTTCGCTCCTGATGTACTGCGCGCCGATCGCCGTTACAACGAACTCCTCGCTGCCGCAAACTCATCGGCCCTTGGTATCGATGAGCGACTCGAGGAATGGATCGCTGACCCCCAGAACAAGGTCCCTCTTTACGCTTCTCCGTCGAAAGGCCAGGATCCGCAGGTGAATTGGAGCCTGCTGATGCTTCTCCTGGGCTACGAACGGGACAGGTATGCCGTTTTCTCCGAGGCGGAAGGCCGGATTCAGGGGCAGCGACGTGCACGAGTCCTTGAGGAAGTGGCCAAGGGGCGGACCACCACTCAGGCACTGGCCGGCGAACTCGCGCAGACGGCTCGGCCGGACGGCAGCACAGGCCCTTGGCATCCTGGCATCGGACCGCGGGCGCTGAACGACCTGAAGACGGCACTGCGTGATGCCGCATTCACCCTGGTAGTGGGCCTGTCCATGATGCGCGATTCGGAGATCCACGAGATCTTGCGGGATTCCGTCGTCGAGCACTACAGCACCCCAGCCGTCTCCTCCACAAAGATCAAGGGCACCCGCAACCGCCCCGGAAAGCACTGGTGGATCGCCGAACCCCTAGTTGAAGCCCTCGCCATCGCCGAGGCTGTCTCCCGGCACCCCGAACGTGTCTTCTCCCCAGTCGGCGCCGACAACCAAGACGGCACCATCGATGGCGCCAACATGCTGAAGTCGTTTGTGCGTTTCGTGAATAGGAACCGGGCCTGGACCGGCCTCGACGAGATACCCGCCGTCTACATCCGTCCGCACATGTTCCGCAAGACGATGGCGATGCTCACTGACCAGTTCCCCGGCTCCGAGATCGCTACCGGCATCCAGCTCAAGCACATCGCCACGCGGGCCCTGGCCAACGCCACCACCCGCAGCTATGCCGCCTCCGACGACAATTGGGCGAAGTACCTAGAAGACGCTCTCGACAACGTCAAGTTCCGCAAGATCAAAGACCTTTACGAGCGCCACACCGCAGGCGAAGAGATCGGATTCGGACCCGGCGCCGAACGCGTCAAGGATGCCTTCGACCAGATCAACGACACCGTCAAGGCCCGAAACGGCGACGCCCGCACCGCCGACACCCTCCTGCGAACCACCAGGATCCACATCCGGTTCGGCATGCTCAACAACTGCACCGCCGACCACACCAACCCCGTCGGCGCCGTCTGCCTCGAGAACGCGATCGTCCCTGACGGCCACGTCGGCCCTCTGGACGAGCGATGTCGGCCCGACCGATGCGCGAACAGCATGATCGGCCCCGAGCACTTGCCGATCTACGACTCGCACCAGCGCACACAGCTCCAGTTCATCAGCAACCCCTCCCTGCCGGCCTGCCGCCGCGACCTCGCCGAACGCGAACTCGACATCACCCGCAACGTGCTCAGGATGGCGGGAGTACCCCAGTGACCGACCCCGCCGAAGGCGACCTTGAAGATCGGGTCAGCCCCAAGACCGCCGCCGCCCTGCGGGCAGCGATGGCCCGCCTCTTCGAGGGTCGCCCTCAACGGACGGACGGCCGCCTCACGAAAGAGAACCTCTACAAAGAGGCCCAGGTCAGCCGCGCGACCATGAACCGCGCGCACGGGATCCTGGCAGAGTGGGACGCGCACCTCGCTACCCACGGCAAGACGACTCCCGGCGAGGCCAAACGCGACGCGGCCATCGCCGATCTCAAGAAGCGCCTGACCAAGAAGACCCAGGAATGCACGCTCTTGGAGAACAAACTCAAGGCCGCCCACACCGCGATCGCGGCCCTTTACCACGACAACCAGGCCCTGCGACAGCAGCTCGACAAGGACACCGCGGCCACGGTCACCCCCATCCGCCGTCGCGGTCCTCGGCAACGCCGCTGAGCCCACCGCTCCTATCCCAGGGATCCGCCCATCGGGGTCGGGGCCGCGCACCAGCCGCTGGCTACCGTTGCACGTACGCCACCGACTGGGTGGCCGTTAAAACCCGTTGGGGCCTGGCGATAGATCTGGTCGAGCGGGTGCGCTCGCCAGCATCCTCACTGCGTGTCCCAACAGCCCCGTCGAGGTCACCCTCGCCTACTGGTCAAGGTACGGCGGACTGCTCCGGCGAGGGCGACAGGCCTACCGCCCGCCCCCCCGCGGTCCGACGCTACGTGCGCATTCCGTCGGACAACGGCAGGAGGAATGCTCAGGTCCGGCGTGGCAGTCTCGCCTGCGGCCAGTCCGCACCGAGAAGCAGGTCGAGCTTCTCGGCGTACGCGAAGAGCAGCCTCGCATCCTTCTCGAGGTCCTCGAGGGTGCAGACGATGTTGGTACCGTCCTGTCTCCGGAAGAAGCGGGACCGCATGACGCCCACGCCTTCCCAGTTCCACCAGGAAGCGTGAACGGCATCGTCGCGGCGGCGCTTGAGTTCGCTGGCCTCGCCCCACTCAAGGATCTCGGCGAGTGCGGAAGCCTGCGGAATGCTCCTGCGGGACTGTGCCACCAGCAGTTTGTGAAGGTCGGACCATGTTTTGTCGACGAGCGAGAAGCCGCCCTGCTCGTCTCTCAGTAGCAAGATGAGCCGCTTCATGGCCGCCTCTACATGTCCGCCAGCGACCACGATGGCGCCGATCAGCCCGTAGAGTCGTTCACGGAATAGGAGGTCGACCTCATCCGGGCCTCCATGGCGCCCCACCCTGAAGGTGGAGATGTCTACGCTCGACCGGGCACTGGGGGTGGTGATGTCCAGGTCGAAAGATGGCCCACCGTCCAACTGGGTGCTCATCCGGTAGAAGAAGGAGTGCCCGGGCGGGGGCCATTCATCTGACATACCTGGATCTTGTCGGCTCAGGCTCCCCAGAGCCACCGCTTTCCGACGTAAGGTCCGAACGTGCCGGTGGTCTCTGAGCCTGCTCCAGGGAACGTCGACAACGCGGAGCTTGGAGGCTGGCGTGGGATGCGCCCCCCAGGTCCCACGACGCCTCGGGCGTTCCGTACGGCGATGCCGGCCCGCAGGGCTGGACGCTCACCGTTGCCCCGGTGGAAGCGTCCAGCGCAGGTCCCCCGAGTCAGGGCAGACCTGCCACGTCTTCAGAACACCGCTGTCCGCGAGGGCGCACAGAGCTCGGGAAAGGTCGTGCTCGGGCATGCCGCAGTCGTGCATGATCCGTTCGTATTCACGCAGTCCTGCTCCCGAGCCGCGATCGCTGTGCGCCGCGAGGCACACGCTCAGCAGTTGCAGCCTGGGCTCTGTTACGCGCGTCTGCGCGAGGCTCCCGTGCCGCAGGGCCCAGTCGGCAGCGCGCCTTCGATCGGGGCGGGCGGGATCCTGGGTCAGCAGCGTGGCATCACGAAGCTGCAGTGTGACCCCGGCTGTTCCGGGACCAGCAACGACGCTCAGCCATCTCGCCCGCTCCAGCTCACGGCAGGCTTCCACGCTGTCGATACGAAGACTGCGCAGCAGGCCCGCGGGAAGGCCGACCCGCAGGACGGCGTTCACGCGTAGCGCGCATTGAAGGGCGAGCAGTCGCGCCCCGGCTGATGTGTCCAAAGGCAGGGCCGCGGCCAGGTAGCTGAGGATGTGGGCCACGCGCACGTGCTCGCCCGGCCCTCTGGCTCTCCTCCTGCGGCGAAGCCCGCCGGAGGGCTGGCAGGGCGCCTGGGCCAGCACAGTGTCGGGTACGACGGCGGCCTGAGCTGTCGCCGCGGCGCACGCGCCGCAGGCGTCGGCGAGACGCCACACCCGACCGCCGCGTTCGCAGGCCAGGAGCAGGCGGATGGGCCCGGCGCACCCGCGGTGACGCCGGTGCCAGCCGCAGCCACGTTCGTGGCAGTGACACGTCCGCAGGTGAGGCGCTCTCAGATCAGCGCGGGCGTGCCGGGCGAGGTGGGCCAGCGCCGCCGAACGGGCAGAGGCCGCGGTGACCGGTCGGCCGCCGGAGGGGCATTGCTGGCACGCCAGGACCAGTTGGCCGGCCTGGGACCGGAGTTCCACCGTCCAAGCGCGCGGCGCCGCAGGGCACACGGTGTGCAGTCGCGCGAACAAGCGCCCCTCCTTCCGTTCCAGCACCGGCCCCTCCCCGACCAGGTCGGGCGGCCGTCACCGTAGTGCAGACCTCTGCCCTCTCCGGATCGGGTTCGCCGGGAGAAATAGGGCAGAGGTCTGCACTGACAGGGCAGGGGTCTGCACCGTCGGATGGTCGGGTGACGATCTTGCCGCCCGATCCGGACCTCAACGCGCTACGGCTGGAGCTGGCGCGGCTGCGGGCCGCCCGCGGGTGGAGCTATGACGAACTTGCGGCCCGCAGCGGCCTGGCCAGGCGCACTGTGATCGAGATCGAGCAGGGGCGCACCGTTGGCACGCTCAAGACCTGGCATGCCCTCGCCCACGCTTTCGATACGCCGTTCGACGAGCTCTTCGCGGTCCTCTGCCGCGGGCACGGGCTGCCCGGGGCCGCCGACGGCTGATCGAGGACGTGCGGCGGCCGTCGCGAATCACCCGAAACGGCAATGGCGTTTCGAATTCTTGATCGGCGATTCGCACTGGTGCCCCCATGTTTTGGGCTGTCCGGGGAATCCGGCGGGCCGGGTGCTGTCTGAGCGGCGTGTTGGCTGGCAGGTTCGCCCACATGTGCTCTTCGCCTCATCCTTCTGCGCGGCGCTGGGATGGCAGCCGTGCAAGCGCCCCCGTGCGGCGGTCTCTTCGGGTCGACCCGGAGGGTGCCAGCCGGCTGCTGCGCTGTGGCCAGACGGCCTCCTGCTGCGAGTGCGGCAATCCGGTCGAGTGGTACGTCCGCAGCGACGAGCGCCGTGTACGGCTGCACCCGCACGAACTGCCGGCCGACCAGGTGCCGGAGTCCTTCCGATGGCACGTCAGCTCCGGCGTCGCTCACCCTTCGGGCGACGGGAGCACCTGGTGCCGCGTTGCGCACGCCGTACTGTGTCCCGCGCGTCTGGTGTCGCCGGAGGCTTCCCGGCTGTCCGGGCTGCGTCGGTCGCTTGCCCTGCGCACGCGCAGGCTGCTCGATGCCGGGCTCTTTGCCCCGTCCGCGGCGCCACCACCGGGCGGCCCGCGGTCCAGAGATGAGGTTTGCCGTCCGAGCAGGCCGATCGTGCAGCTGCTGTTTGTCCGCTACCTGGCGTCCTGCCCGGTCGAGGAGATCCAGTGCGTCACCCAGACCCGGCGGCGCGTGCGCTGCACCGGCAAGGTGCTTGGTCCCGGCGCCCTGCGGGGCGTGTGGACCCTGATGCCCGTGACCGTGCAAAGCGGACAGCTGGCGCTGCCGTCGGACGTCATGGCCGTCTACAGCCTGTCCGCGTTGTCGTACCAGGAACAGCTGCGCTGGCGCAGCCAGCGGTGCCCGCAACACGACGCCACCCCGACAGCCGGGGACCTCGCCGTCGCTGACTGGGAGCCCTTCGACCCACTGCGCCACCACGAGCACGTCCACACCCGCTTGCCCGCGCACCGGCGCCGCCCAGGCCCCGGCCTCGGCAACCACGCATCACGAAGGGCCCACCCGTGACGACGCACCAGTACGCCGTCGAGATCTACTTGACCAGGCCTGCCACCGCCCGGGAACTCGACCGGGCACGTCACAGGCTGCGGTTCGCGGCGAACGCCGACCACACCCGGCTGATGACGGTGCAAGGCGCGACGAGCCCGAGCCGCGCCCTGCATCGGCTGCGGCGCCGGCTGGACACATTGGTGCCGATCGACGTGCTGAGCACGCACTACCCCGACCGCCATGGCCGCGTCCTGCTCAATGTCGAACTCGGCCGGGACACCGACACCGCAATCCACCCCGAGGCGGCCTCCAGCGGCCGACGCCCCAAGGACGTCCTAGGCGAACGGATCACCACCGCACTCACCCGGGAGCGACGCGAGCGACGTCACCGCCTTGAATCCCAGCTGAGCGCTCTGCTCGTCGAGCACACGCCGGAAGGCCTGCTGGCCTGCGTAGCCATGCTGCTTGCGAAGGCACCGGACTGCGTCGACCCGCCCAGCCGACGTCGTTCACCTCGATGCCGCCGAGGAACGCGGTGAACGACACCCACGAGCGAGGCCCGAAGACAACCGCCACATTCCATCCGCCCGGCTCGGGCCACTCGCGCGGACGCACCAGCGCCGCGGCGATCAGCCAGCGACGCTGTCGCGAGCGCCGACCAGATACTTCCAGGAACCCTTGGCTTCAGGTGGGCAACTACGGGGCTGAGGGCCCAGCGGCGCCAGCTCGAGCTTTGTGATCTTGCTCGTGGATGAGGCTGGCGGCATATGAATTCTTGATCCCCTTTGAGTAGGCGACGGCAGTGTCCCTTCGAGCTGATGCCGATGTCAGAACCTCTGCCATGAGTGGTGAACCCACACGTCTCTTGGCCTGTGGTGGGACTCGCGATCGGGTTCGAGCCCTTGTGGGTCCCAGACACTGCGAACCCATGCGCTTTGAAGCGGTCCAGGGCTAACCAGGACCCCGCTACCTCGCAGCCCCCGGCCGGGCATTACCGCTGCCAGTACTTCACCGACTGGGCCGCCATCAAAACCTGCTGGAAGCTGGCCACGGACCCAGCCGAGCAGACCGCCCTGAACCAGCTCGCCGAAACGTGCCCGAACGTGCCCGTCACCGTCATCCCCGCACGATGAGCCGGCGGAGGTGTTGTCCGGCCGGTATCTGGCCCGGGACCGCAGCTGACACCCGCCGTCGCCCTCCGCTCCGCCGAGGAGCTTCCTGGCCCTGTCGCCGCAAGCCGTTCCGAACCAGGTTGGACCAGATACGCAGATGCGTGCTCGACGTCGAATGCGTTGTAACTACTCTTCTGGCGTACGCCAGAGAGGATGCTGGCGGAGGGTGGGCAGCCACTGGGAAGGCAGCGCCTGGTGCTCCCGAAAGACGGCCGCGAGTGCAGTAACGGTCATCGTCTGAAGGCTGCGGGCTCGTGCGTCCTGCCATGCACGGGTGAGCGTGTCGAAGAGTTCAAGCACCCGGGGCGGCTGTACCCAATAGACGTTCTCCTCGGCAACGTTGTACGTGCTCTCGTGCACCTTCGGCTTCGGAGAAGCAAGGACGCAGATGGAGTCGCCGGGCGCCACAGCGCCCTCGGTCTTCTCTGTGGTTCGCCGGTGGCCGCCAGCTTGCCGCGCCTGTTCTGCGCCGATCTCGCCAGTGCTCTTAGCCTGGTTCTTTGCTTCCCAGATGACCCACCGAGTGCTGTCGAAAATCCATACGGCGTCCGGCTTGGCCGCCGTGCCATCACGGGGATCTCCGTAGCTCTTGCTCGCGCCAGCAAGGCGCCCGAGGTGGACCAGGCCGTCTTCGTACGGATCGGGATCTGTCTGCTGGAGGCCAGCCCTGGCCGCCAGAGCGGCTTGGAAGGCTTGGGGCTCCCATAGGTCTTTCGCGGCCAGGATGGAGTTCATGGCTGCCCCATCGGTCGGGTCGAGTTCTTCGACCGCAGCTGCGCTAGGGGCAACAACCGGGGCGACACGATCGAACCACGTCGTTCCAAGGCTGTTCCGCCGCGCCTCGCTGAAGTAGCTGCCTGCAGTCTGCTGGAACTGTGCCTCCCCGGTGGTCTCAGCCAGGCGGTGGGCCACGCAAAAGCCTAGATAGCTCCACAGCGAGCTGTATCGCTTCGGCGTTTGGGCGTTGCGAAGCTGATCAGTGACGTGCTTGATCGAGGTGAGTGCGAAGCGATGGTCTTTGGACCAGAGGGCGTTCGCGGCGGCGACCTCGCTGCGAACGGCTTGCTGGAGTGCTGCAGCGCCGGGCCCGTCCTGCCGATCGTAGGTTTCCCGATTTCGGACAATGTCCTCTTCGACCTCGTCCCAGTCGGGGCCCTGGCTGTTGAAGATGCCGAGGTTCCCCCACACATCGTCCGAGGTCTGGTCGAGGGAAGCGTCCACGCCGACCTCCAGCTCTGCGTGGATCTCGGGGTGCATTGATGCCTGGATGTCGCGGCGGGCCAGGTAGGACGTCAGGCTGCGGCCGAGGACGACCACGGCAGCATGGTCGCGAAGGTTGCGCGTCGCCCGTCCAGCGCCCTGCTGGATACGCGCACGAATGCGTTCCCGTAGCACTTCTTCGGCGCCAACGGAGTCGTGGAGAAACTTCTCCTGAAGGTCTCCATTGGCCGGCAGGCCGTCGAAGACAACCAACCGGCAGTCTTCGTCAGGGAGGTCAACGCCGTCGTAGCGGTTCGTCAGAACCAACGCGGCGGCAGGTTGCGAGGTGAAGACGGAAAGGTCGTCCTCGACCTCTCTTGCGGTGAAGGTGCGGTAGCCCTCGGGGAGGTACTGCTCGCGGAACTTGTCAGCTACCCGGGTTTCGGGGGTAAGCACGACCACCCGCCCGGCTTGCTTGATGACTCGCTGGACGAACGGTGCGACAACCGTCGTGTCGGAGGCCAGGTCCCGGGCAAGTTCCGGGAAGACAAAGAACCTCCGTCCCGTGCCCTCCTTGTCCCAGCCTGCGGGAACGGGGATGCGGTGGATCTTGGGCCGCCCGAAGGCTCGCTCCAGCTCTCCGCCGGCGCCCAACGTGGCACTCATATAGATGCGCTGCTTGGGGCTGTTGAAGGCGTTGTGCTGGAAGGTAGGGGCGATCAGCGGGCGGATGAGGATCTCGCGGTATGACACGTACGCCAGGCACTCCGCCACGTGGGTCTCGACGAACTTCCACGCGTGCGCGGCATCGTCGCTGACCTTGTTTTGGGCAACAGCTTCCCGGACGACCGATTCCACATGACCTGCACGGGCGGCGACTGCCGCGGGTGAGGCCAGGTAGATCCCGGTGAGGTACTGGGTCCCTGGGTTCTCGGACCGCAGATGGGGCATCAGGAGCGGGTCCAGAGCGGGGCTCAGAGCAGCAAGCAGGTCCTTGTAGGCGCTCTCGTGCGAGCGGCGGTTGATCCTCAGGCTCCAGGGCTTGGAAACGTACCCGTCGGCTGCATGCGCATCGTCAAGGATCAGTACGTCGGCTGTGTCGATCCTCGGCCGTGAGTTGAACACGTGGCTGTAAGTACTGACGGCAACGGATCCTGCGGCCTGATAGCGCGCCAGGTCTGCCTGATCCCAGTCCTTCGACGGGCCGATGAGAAGTGAAGGCGGGATTCCGTAGTCACCCAACTTCTGTGCCGTCTGAACAGCCAATTGCCGGGTGGGACACAGGTAGGCAACGCGGGACCCATCAGCCCGGCGCAGATACTCAGCGATCAGTCCACCGACCAGGGTCTTGCCCGCTCCGGTCGGCAACTCGAGGGCAACATCGTCCTTGTCCCGGGACTGCCTGTGCCAGTGCTCCATGACCTTCGACTGGTGCCCCCAGACGGAGTCAGGTCCTCGGTTCCCTCGGGCCAGCAACCGGTACAACTGCTCCGGATCGCTCGGGACTCCGACCGAGTCCGCCTGCCGCCGCTTGAATCCCATGGTTCCCTCCCGCCCCGTGCTCCTTACGGGAGATCAAGCCCCCGCCTCACCGCGCCAATTCATAGCACTTCGCGCGGCTTGCGCATGGGGTGCCTGCGGATCTCTCGCCCGTCAGGGCACACCCGCCCACTGGAGGCCACCTCTCGGCGACCTGGCTCGGCAAGCACCCCCGCTTCCACGTCCACTTCACCCTCACCGGCTCCTCCTGGATGAACCAGGTCGAGCGATGGTTCGGCCTGCTCACCGACAGACTCATCCGCCGCGGCGTCCACACCTCCGTCAGGGCACTGGAGGACGACATCACCGCCTGGATCGACACCTGGAACGAGAACCCGCGTCCCTTCACCTGGACCAAGACAGCCGACGAGATCCTCAACTTCCTCGCCGACTACCTCACCAAGGTCGGAACCATCAGCCAGAAAGAAGAGCAGAACTAACCTTCAGGATTTCTGGAGGATCACACTAGCCGGATCCGGCCGAGGCTCGGCTGGGTGTGCACGAGGACCGCTGAAATCAGGGGCCGCGAGCGTACTGGTCCGCATAGTCTCGTGGTTCGCCCATCATGCGGCGACCCCGATACCCCGATACGAGGAGGCAGGCATGGCTGCCGGCAGCCCACCGCCGTGGGATGAGTTGCTGACCGGATGGGATGAGCTGCTGGCTGGACCGTTCAACATCCACTTGGTCACGAGCCACAACAGCGTCCTCCTCGCTGCGATGCGGGACACGTTGAATCTGACCGACGGGGAGTTTCACCGGATGATGCGCGCCGATCACTTCCGGCTCACCCGGAACCTCGACGAGTTGGGCCTCACCTACAGCAGCCTTGCCAAGGCACTGGTACCGGATCACCGTCGTAGGGAGATCGCTCTCCTCTTCGACTCCGCGGTGGCGTCCCTGAGCTCTAACGGCTTTTACGGCATAGACGTGGCGGAAGCGTGGATAGCCGGTCTGCCGCGACTGCGGAAGGGAGTCCCGGTCAACTCGATCCTGCGCGGCGACATCCTCCACGACTCCGCCGACGAGGTGCAGGCGGCCATGGACAAGAGCGTCGTCTATCAGCAGCCGTTCACAGTCATCCACCCCTCGCAGGTGTACTGCGTATACGTCACGAACCTGTCCAAAGAGCAGGCCGATACGCTCACCGCCAGCGCTGCTGAGCACCCCGCCTATGTCGGGCACGCCGACTGCACCGACCGCAGTGTCCTTAAGGAGCTCCTGGGTCTGTCCCTGATGAACTCTGGCCTCCGCGTGGGCGACATGATCCTGGAAGGCGTGGCCGAAGAAGGCGGCACGCCAAACGGCGCGGGGCTGCCGTTTGAGGCATTCGGCTTCACGCCTACGGCAGTGATCGACAGTCTTTTCCTGCCGTTCCTCGGCTACCGCATCAACAGCCACCTCACTGGCCAGAACCGCGAGGACAACTGCTTGGCTCTCGCCACGCTCAACCCTGACGCCGTATACCTGGAGTCACCCGGAATCTGGATGACCCCGGGCCGGTACGGGTACCTCCAGGACGGCAAGCACCGTGACTCCGTGGAGCAGGCTGGCCTGCTCCACCTGAATCAGCCCGCATTGGAGGTCGCGGTCAGCGAGCTGGTGGCGCAGGGGCACCTGTACAACCTGCGCCTCGACACGTACGGGAACCTGCTCTACACAGCGCTGGTCGACGTGGAGGTAGAGGATGGTCAGTACCGGACCTTCACGATCGGACTCCGGTTCAATCCAGAGGACAAGCGCGTCGAGTTGATGACGTTCTTCTGACCCCATCCCGCTGGGCATGCTCGGCGCCGATGCCGTCGGGTGTGGCTACTCGGGCCCTGGTCTCGGTGCGGGTCCGCGTTGCGGAGGCCGTGTTTGATGAGGCCGGGTTGGTCGATAGTGCCGGTGTAGCGCAGGGCGGCGCCGACGGACAGGCCGAACAGGTCGCAGATGTGGCGGGGGTCGCCGTCGGTGGCCTCGGCTTCGTGGAGGAGGCGATCCTCCCGGAGCCGGCTGGTGGGCATGCCGAGCACGTCGTTGATCCAGACGTAGCTGACAGGTCCACGCCGCAGCCCGTGGTCTGGGAGACGAGGTGCAGGTTGGTGGTGCGGGGCCAGCAGCGGTTTCGGTAGTCAAGGTAGGCCCGCCAACCGGATACGCACGGGGTCGGCAAGAAGGACGGTCCGGTTGGGCAGGAACAGGCGCCCGTCGCGCAGGTCGGTGGTCTTCAGGCTGCGCAGTTGCCCGGAGGCGAGCGCGTGGAAGACAGCTAGTGCCGTGACCGGAGAGGTTCACCGGCTCGCGGCGTTCGGCACGGCACCTCGCCGCGTTGTCGCATCACCCGAGTACATCCAGTACGCAGGCGATGCTCCGCCTTGCGATGCTCCCTCACTGCCCGAAAGGCGTGGGATGTGCCCGCGGCACCGGACGCCGCGAGCTTTCCGGCAAACCTTTCCGGTCACGGCAATAGACGTGCGTCAGTGAGGGCCAGGCGAACCGTGGCTCGGCCGCCGGGCCGCCCGAGAACAGGCATGTCTTTAACCCAGAGCGAGGCGATGCTAACCGCGCGTCCACCGGTGGGCGAGAGGTGTCCGACGCCCAGTGCCCAGGATCACCTCAAGGACGTCGGCAAGCTCCTCCGGAGCTGTCCCTGGGATAGCGCCCAAAAACTCGGCGGTTTCCTCCCGCAACTTAAGTCGCAATTACTGACGGTAATCTCTAGTGGTCGCAGTACGTGTCACGGGTTCTGCGCCGCTGTCTCTGAAGATGTCTGGGATTCGATCCTGCATGAGTTTGCCACGTGCTGGCACCAACGGCCTGTCTTCTTCGGCAGAGCATTCCCATGGATTCACGGGCTGTCTTCAACTTGAAGAAAGTGTGCTCAGGTCGAGGCGATTAAGGACCGACAATGTGGGCTCCGTCTTGAGTAGGCACTCACTTACCAGCCACTCAAGCCCGAAGTTTGCATACTCCATGGCTAGCCCAACGACCCGTCGTGGCTCCGTCAAGGAATCGTCACCCTCTTTCGAAAGGGCAAGCAATTCCAGGTGAGTCACCCTCCACGGGTCACTGTTGAAGATGGAGCCGTCCATGAATTTAACGCGCTGAGCGTCTGACTGAAACGGCAGACGCTCACCCTTTCTGACGCCGATGCACAGCCCAAGCCACCATCCGTCAATCTGGCGACTAAATATCTTCCCTTGGCCGGTGCAGTTTCGAATGACTCGATGTGTGTCTTCCGGCATGTAGAGATCAATGCTGGCGTACGGTGCTACTGCCACTGTGGAACCCCCTGTTCGCGGTACCGAAGATGCTCGACGTCACCGTGCCGGGCGCACACCTCACACATCTCTCGATGTGTGCATGCACAGGTTCGTGATACCGGAGCGTCAACAAGCCAGTTGTTCGACAGGTCCCGCGGGTAGTGATGGCTGCATGAGAGTGTTGTGAATGAGCCGGCGCGATCATCCAGGATGTCTTCGATGCCGGCAATCTCCGATCTCGTAAGCAAGAGGACGACCTGGAAAGGCGTCTCTGAAGGACTTGCGGGGCGGGTTATAGCCTGGACCATGCGGCGTTTCGTATCGCCGGAAACCATTCCAAGGGGCGTGTCAATAAAACGTGGAGCGACGACGCCCGCGACCTCCATGAGCGACCATACGAATGAGAGGGTCAAAGCTCGCTGTGAGGCCCCGTTGACTTCGAAGTCGGGATCGAAACTAGTGTCCCTCTGGCTCATTACTTTAATGTCGAATGAATCTGTGATCGTTACGCCCCTATAGACTCCTTGTGTAGCAGAGCTATCGGTGCCAATGATCTCTTGAAACATTGCTTGCAGTCTGTCCGAGACGCGATCGACGTATTCGCCCTCCAAGCGACGACGCACGGCAGAAACAAGAGTCTTCAGGTCGTGGGCAACATCCCGCTTCGTGGCAATATCGGCGCTGATCTGAGCGTCGCGTTGGGCCTTCTCTAGAGCCTTTTGCTTGACGGCGAGGTCCTGCTGTGCGGCCTCGACCTGGTTGCTTAGATTGCCATGCTCATAGACGGTGTCTTTAATCTTCTGGTCCAGATCGTTCAGGTCACCCTGAAGCCAGCGGACCCTTTCGTCATCAATCCGGCCCCGTCGCTCCTTTGCGGAATTGAGCAAAGCGCCTTTACGTTCAATCTCTTGTGTGATTGTCGCATATTCCGCGAGGAGTCCAGTCCTTCGTTCGGGAAATCTTTCTGACCGGTCCCCAATATCGCGAAGGGCGCGTGCGCGATACCTCGTATCGGAGAGGTATTCGCTTACTGCACTCCTTTTCTGTTGCTCGGCGAGTAGGTCCTGCACGTGGTTTCGGTGCGAGGTACCAGGGTCTAGCGACTCTCCGCAGATGCACCGGTAGTCGTCGAGACAATCATGAAGGACCTGGATTGAGTGGCTGGGGATAATTCTCTTGTCTGCGAGTTCATCGAGACGCTCGAGCCCAGCAGTGAGGGACTCGCTCATCAGAGACCAGGAGGTGACCTCGCTGCGCAACAAGAGGGACATCTCGCGTAGACATTCATTCCTGCGGGAGTCCAGCGCTACGCAATCGCGCTCGAGGTCGGAAATCTGGGCATTGAGGACTTCAAGGTCCCCGACATCCTTGATCGCCTCCAGTTCACGCCGCTTTTGAGCCTGGGTGCCTTCCATGTTCTTCTGGCGTGCCGAAAGTACGTCTACCCTGGCGACGAGTTCATCGTATTTCTTCTTTCGCGCATCTCTCTGATCTGCTAGCGCTTCAACCTTGGAGCCTGCGTCTTTCGCGGCGCGCTTCTCGTAGACTTCGTATACGGCGGCGGCATCTTCGGCGGCTTTCCGTAGCATGCCGATTCCTAGAAGGCTTTCGATAGCCAGGTGCACCTTCTCCTGGCGCTCGTGGGCGTGTTGTCGGCCGCTAATGAACCTCTGAACGTCGTCACCATTCGTGAAGAAGACATCGGCGAGGCGTTCGGGGAGCCGCTGCGCTATCCATCGCTCGGGCAACGCCATCGGCTCACCTCCGGCCTCAGTTAGTTGGGTGAGGCGAATGATTTCATTTCCTCGCTCGACTTCATCGCCCTCCGCAGGAGTCTCGTTCACCGTCCGCTGAATTCGATAGCGGGCTAGTACACCATCGTCCTCGACTTCGAAGTCAAGGCTGACCTCGACCATGACGGGGATTCCTGTCGGGCTGGCCGTAGAGGTTAGGCGGATCTTCTCTGCGCCTGTCACTGCCCTAAGGCCGCTTACGCCATAGAGCCCCCACAGGATTGCGTAAAGTAGAGATGTCTTGCCTGAGCCGTTCTCGGCTCGGATGGCAGTCAGTGGGCGTTCGGGGTCCACTGAGAAATCAACTCGGACATCTTGCAACAACTTAAAGTTGTGCACTTGGATGCGATGCAGCCTCATCAGGCTTCGTTCCTTCCGAGGTTGATCGCTTGCGCCCCGAGTTTCTCAATGACTTTCTGGAGATTGTCCTGGCGTTGTCTTGGGCTCGTGTGGTCCTGTTGCCGCACTAGGACATTGAGAGCTGAAACGAGGTCATCGTGATATCCGGTATATCGTTCGCTACACGCAGCTACTTCCTCGTGTGCAACTTGGCTTATTCGCGGTGATGTAGTCATCGATCCCTCCCCGTTAGAGCGTTCGCTCATGCCTGTCGATGACGGCCCGGGGCCCATCCGAGTCGTATTCATTATCGGCCGCACTCGCGAACTCGCGCGCCCTCTTCAGCTCGCCGATCAAGAGTGCACGCCCTTCTCTTGTCCCCAGCGTTGGCGGAAGCACTAGGAAATCATGGAGATTGGCAATCTCCTTGCCTTCCGCACGTCTGAGAATCCTGCCGCGCCTCTGAACCCATTCCCGGCGCACGGTACTCGAAGACAGCAGATAGGCGGTGTCCGTTTGTGGAATATCAATTCCTTCATCCAGGACCTCCATGGCTGTGAGGACCTGATAATCCCCTCGCCCAAAGGCTTCCAGATATTTCCCCGATCCACGCTTCGCAGTCTCTGCATAAGTGAACTGGTGAAAACTAATGCGCAACTCGTCGAGCATCCGATTAGTGGCATCAATCTGACGTTCATGGGTGAGCACAGGGGGTTTCGCTGATGTATAGATGAGCGTCTTACTCACATCGCGCGATCCGTGCAGAACGAGGAGCTGACGGAGGGCCGGGATCTTTGCTTCGGCATGCTCAAGAAGAGCGCGCCGGCGGCGGAGTAGATGCTCGATCTGTGCCTGCAGATCAGCATCTTTACCATCGTCCGCTTGCTGGAAACCCTTCCGCTGCAGCTGTCGAGTCAAGTTCTCATACTCTGCCATCTCGTCCTCGGAGAGGGAGACTTCATGGAGATGATAGTTGTATGGACTCAGGCAACCGGAACGGATGGCATCTTTGAGCGTAAATTCGAATAGCTCTGGACCAAAGTAGCCGAGCAGGTCTGCGGTACCTTCAGGGTCGTACTGTCGACTCGGAGTTGCTGAGAGACCCAGGCGGACGTCGAAGCGTTCAGGCTTCTGTGACAGGAAGCTCTTTGAGCCTAGGTTGTGGACTTCGTCCCCGATGACCATCGCGAGAACTGATGGAGGGAGGGTGTCGATGAATTCCCGGAAAGCAGCGTCCGTAGTGAAGAGCTTCTGGGTGCACACGATCACCGATGTGTACGATCCTTGTGTAGCAAGTCCAGCCTTAATTTCCTCGAGACGGGCTTCTCGCTTAGGTCCGGAGCTGCCGCTTGGTAGAAATGGTTCGATCCCGAAGCGCCGAACAGTATCGGACCATTGCTGTACCAATGGCGCACTCGGGACGATCACGATGACAACCATTGGCCCTTTATGGCTATCTTGCTCTTGGACTGCAGCAATCAAGGACGTCTGAGTCTTGCCTCCCCCCGTGGCGATAGCCAGAATCCCCCGAGATCCGTTGGCCGAGAAGGCTTCGACTGCTGCTGCTTGGTGTCCGTAGCGACCGTTGCGCCACTCGACATCGGGTGGGACCGAAAGAAGCCGTGGCTGAGCGAGACTCACACCGGAAGGCAGTGGGGGTTCCAAGCCTCGCGCATGATCGGCATGCCATGCCCGCCAGAAGTCATCAATGGTCGGCGCCTGCGCCGTACCACGTTGACGTCCTGCCAGTCGAAGGCCATCGTTGAGATCCACAGCTAGCACGTGCGGACTCTCGTTGTGCCATTGCCTTTCCCAGCCTGTCAGGAGCTTGGACACGCGCTCCGAGGCGATGTGTCCGTCACGCCAGGGTTGGTCAACCGTCATCTGCTCGCCGTTTACGAGCAGTCCTCGTGCGGTCGCATTGCCCGAGCCATGCACCGCGGCCCACTCCGAGTCCGACCTTATGAGCCACTGCTTCTTGTGGTACATACCGGACTTCATGAGAGCGAAGCGGATCTTTAGGCGTCCGGTCGCGACAAGGTAGGAGAGACAGTCGAGGGTGTGATGCACAAGAGCGTGTTCGGAGAGGGCTGCTTCATCAAGCAGCCGATCGAGGGCAGCTTCAATGACCTGCTCAGGGCTCCGGACCCCTCGCTCCATCGCTGCTAGGTCGGTTGCGTCGACCGCCGGACTGATCAGGAGCTGAAGTGTGCCGGTGTCTCGGCGCAAAAAATCTGCTAGGCCCGGAGCGATCTGCGCGAGGCACTGAGAGCTGAAGAAGCCGGCAGCGATCCGAACCTCTTCCGACACCTTGATCGCTGGAATGAGAACTTCCCCAACGAGGTCGTCCTCTGGGATCTCGTAGATCGGATGAGCTCGACGAAGGGCTGCGATCAGTTGCTCGTTCATCGTGCCTCGCCCCCGTTCGCGGCCACGCTGCCTGCTGTGTTCGACCGCTACTGAAGACGGTTGCCGACGGTCAGGGTCGGCGGACGTGCCTGTTCGCGACACCGGAAGAAGCTTAGCCCTGACGGCTAAGGGGCGGGGGCTGCTCCGGCAGATCTGCGGCCCGGAGCGGCTGGAACTCACGGTTCTGGCGAGCCCGCCTCAAGGGGTGGATGTGTCCGTTAGGATCTCAGGGCACTCCTGGTGGATGATGAGCTAGTTGCGAGAGCAGTCACCAGGAGCGACATAAGGAGCAAATCTCGGCAGGCGGGGCACTCCATGAACACAGGCTCATACGCCGCGCAGGCGGTGTACCTCGACTACAACGCGACCGCACCCATGCGCCCGGAAGCACTGAGGGCCACGTACGAGGCGCTTCAGACGGTAGGCAATGCCTCAAGTATTCACGATCAGGGTCGCGATGCCGCAGGCAGGGTGGAACGGGCGCGTCAGCAAGTCGCAGATTTGCTGAACTGCTCGCGCGGCGAACTCATCTTCACGTCGGGTGCCACAGAAGCTAACAACCTTGCGCTGCATGCTAGTTACGCAAGCCAAGGGGCCATCATCACTTCTGCAGTCGAGCACCCGGCAGTTCTAGAGGCCGCTCGGGCCCTGACTGCTGAGGCCCCGAGCTCTCTAGCGATCTTGCCTGTCGACAGTGAGGGAAAGATCGACTATTGCGCATTTAGGGCTGAGGTCGAGCAGCGTGGGGTGGCCCTCGTCTCAATCATGCTGGCGAACAACGAGACGGGCGTCGTCACCGATCTCGCCCCCATTGCAGAGGTAGCGCACTCGGTCGGCGCCCTGGTTCACACAGATGCGACACAGTATGTCGGCCGGCTCCCCCTCGACCTGAGCGACCTCGACGTGGACCTGCTCTCTCTGTCTGCCCACAAGTTCGGCGGCCCGCAGGGAGTCGGTGCGCTCTACATCAGACGTGGTACCCCGCTACCGCAGCGTCCGCTGGTGTTCGGAGGGGGGCACGAGCGAGGTTGGCGTGCCGGCACGCTCAACGTTCCTGGGATCGTCGGCCTGGGCGCTGCTGCCGAGGCTGTCCACCGTGAACTCGATGCCGAGGCATCCCGCATCAGCAAGCTGCGTGATCTTCTGGAGGGTGCGGTCCTCGCGCAACTCCCTGGGAGCTACATCAATGGTGTCGGCTCCACACGTCTGCCCGGTGTCTCCAGTGTCACCTTCCCTGGCTGCCCTGCCGACGCGCTCCTTGCGTCGATGCCCGACATCGCTGTGTCCGACGGAAGTGCCTGCTCCGCTGGCGCGCCCACCCCGAGCCACGTCCTGTTGGCCATGGGACTAGGCCGGGAAGCAGCCGACTCCACCCTCCGTTTTTCGCTGGGCTACGCCACCACAGAGCTGGAGATTCGTAAAGCCATCGACGCCACCATACGAGCTGTGACCCACGTACAGGCCGTCATGGACTCGCCTGGCCATCCTTGATCTCGACTTAAGACTTCGCACTCAAACCTTGAACTGAAGGGTTCGACCGTAATGCCAGAAGGCCGCCTCTCCTCCGATGTCGTCGGATTGAAATTCAACAGGCACGAGAGCTTTCCTCCGCGCTTCGGTTGGCTGCACAAGGCATACATGCAGGTGAAAAAGGACGAGATGCTCTTCCACGCCCCTGATGCGCTTGTGCGTCTGAGCGTGGGTAAGAACATGGTTGATTCCATGAGGTATTGGGCACAGGCGTTCAAACTCACCCACGAATACCGCAGTGCCGATGTCCAGGCGCGGGCGCTCGCGGCCGCTCCAACTTGGCGTGCGCGGTGGCTCCTTGACGAGGATGGCGCTGACCCCTACCTCGAGGACACTGGAAGCCTCTGGCTATTGCACTGGTGGCTCGTCTCCGGCGAGAGGGAGGCCAAGTGCCTCGTGCCGAGCTGGTATGTGATGTTCCACCTCGCGCCGCTTGCTCGCGTCACTGTGGACGAGATGGCTACCCTCATTACACGAGAGGTGCACAGCAGCTTCGAGCGTGACAAGTGGCCGGCGCCCGACTCGATCAGCCGAGACGTCCAGTGCTTCGTCAAGATGTACGCCCCGGACATGGATCCGAATCCGCTCTCCCCGGGCAGCTTTGAGGACTCGTTGCTCTGCCCCTTCAAGGAGCTCGGCCTGCTCGAGTATCAGGGAGGCCGCGGCAAGGAGCGTACTTATCGCTTCACCAGCGGCATCCGTCCGAGCTTGCCGCCGAGCGTGCTCGTGCACACCTGCCTCGACTACGCTGCTCGATTTTCTCGTAAGCCGGACTCAATTTCGTTGGCCCGCCTTGCCAGTGAGCCCGGCGCTCCTGGCCGTGCCTTCCACATGCGTGAGCCCGAACTCGCTAGGTCGATCGAAGCCTTCGTCGAGAACCACCCCCAGTTGGAGATCGTGGAGTCGCTCGGGCAGCGGAGCCTCCGTTTCGCGGACAACCCGGAGACCTTGGCTTGGGACATCCTCGACGAGCAATACGGCCGCGTGCGTGACCGTGACGGGTTCCCGACCCCCGAAGAGTGGGCGCGGCAGAACCCCGGCCTTAAGAAGAGTGCGGACGATGCTGAGGCCACGCAGGGGCAGATCCCCCAGCAGCCCGCCATGATCGAGGAGCTCGCGTGACCACAGCGACCAAGACATCTCCCAGCGCCAAGTTGAAGGGCGCGGATCTCCAGATCCCTGCTGGGATCAGCTTCGTTGGTACGGAATTCCGTTCCACCAATCTGGAGCGCGACGTCCGCGCGCAGGACCTGCACTCTCCATACGTGGGCGTGCGCGCCCTCGACGTCCTGGACCGGGTGGGTAACGCGCTTGGAGACCTCAAGCGCACCCGTGCCTGGTCGTTTACCGGCCCGTACGGCTCGGGAAAGTCGACGCTCTCCAACCTGATTGACGCCCTTCTCGGCCACGACTCCGAACGTCGAGCCAATGCCTACGAGGCGGTCGCAGCCACCAACCCTGCACTGGCGCAGGAGATTGCTGAAAATCGCGAGGCGCTTGCGGCTGACGGCTTCTTGGGCGCTGTCACAACGGCACGCAGAGAGCCGCTGGCGGCAACCGTCCATCGGGCACTGCAGACTGCCGTGGAGCGGAAGTGGAAGAAGCGTGTCCCGAAGGACGTCTCCACTGTCATGGCGGCTTGTGCCGAGACGGACGTTCCGACTACCGACAGCCTGCTCAACGCGGTTACGACGCTGTGCGACAAGGCGCCGCTCCTCCTCATCATTGATGAGTTCGGCAAGACGCTGGAGTATCTGGTCTCCGTCAGCGAGAGCAATAGCTCCGAGAGTGACGTATTCCTCCTGCAGCTCCTCGCAGAGAAGGGCGCTGGCGCCAAGGGGCTGCCGCTCTTCATGTTCACCCTGCAGCACCTGGCCTTCTCCGACTACGCTTCGCGGTCCAGTTCCGTGCAGACCCAGGAGTGGGCCAAGATCCAGGGCCGATTCGAGGACGTCACCTTCGCTCCCAATCTGGGTGACGCGGTCTACCTTCTCCAGCGGAAGCTGGCTCATTCCGAGGTGCCGGAACAGGGCCGCAAGCTGGTTAAGTCTCAGGCACAGGCGGCGTATGGCATCTGGCGCCAGCAGTCGCTGCACTCGGTAGTAGACATCTCGGCAGAGTCATTCGCTCAGCTGTACCCGCTACACCCCCTTACCGCGGTGGCCGCTCCGCTCATGGCGGCACAGATCGGCCAGAACGATCGAAGCCTCAGCGGCTTCCTGGTGAACGATGAGCCGTTCACGGTACGGCGCAGCCTCGACACCTGCGCGCTCGAAGCCGCGGAGCTCGCCTCGACGATCCGTATCCCGCAGCTGTATGACTTCTTCTTCTCTGCAGGGCGCACCACGATCCTCGCGTCTGCGAAAGCAAGCCGGTGGTTGGAGATCAACGCTCGCCTTGAGGAGGCCAACGGGCTCCCCAAAGCAGACCAGGAACTACTCAAGGCGATCGGCGTCCTCAATCTCATTGACGCTGATGGGCTATTGCGCGCTACGCCGGCAATGATCCAGTTCGCGCTGAACGACCCGACCGACGCCACCGACGCCAAGCGGTTCGACCAGTTGCGGGAGCGGCTGGACAAGTTGGTGGAAGACGGATTGGTCGTCCACCGTTCATACAGCGACGAGTATCGGATCTGGCAGGGCACCGATGTCGACATCGACGCTCGGGTTCGAGAGATCGCTACCCAGCTGCAGCCTGATGACGTGGTGCGCTACTTCAACAAGCACCTCGGGACGAATGTCCTCCCGAACGCGGTGGCCGCGGGGGCGCACAGCCAGCTCACCGGTATGCAGCGGCACTTCGTCACCGCGGTCAGCCATCGAACGGAGAAGCTGCGCGGCCCGAAAGTCGTTCAGGACGCGGCAGACGGGATGCTCGTCTTCCACTTCGGTGACCTGAACAGCAGCCCTCGTGTGGACTCTCCACTCCCAGTCGTCGTTGGCGTCACCAAGAACCCCCAGGCGGTGCTGGACGTCGGCAACACCCTGGTGGCGCTCCATGACCTCATCAGCGATGAGGACCTAGACCATGTCGCTCGGCGGGAGATCAACGAGCGAGCTGGTGAGTTCTCCCAGCGCATCACCGCCATGCTCGCCGAGGCGTTCCGCCCGGGAAGCGACGAGTCGAGCTGGTTCCTGTGGAAGAGCGGTGAGGACACCGACGGTGAGCCCGCCCGGCAACTCAAGGCCCGCAGCTACGCAGGGCTCGTATCCGAAGCATGCAACGTGGTCTACGACCAGACTCCGCACGTACGGAACGAGATGGTGGGACGTCACCAGCTCACCAGTAACGCCGCTCGTACACGCCGTGAAGTCCTCACGTCGATGATCGAGAAGACCGGGTTGCCTCTGCTCGGCTGGCCCCAGGACAAGTTCCCGGCAGAGCGTGCCCTATACGACGGCGTCGTTGAGCACCTCGGACTGCACCGTGCCGCTGGTGAGATCACTGGCGGGCAGAGCTCTGAAGGCAGCATTCATACCCACGGAATGTCTCGCCCGACAGCTGCCACGAACGCGAGCGTTATGCCTGTTTGGGAGGCGCTTGAGGAGGCATTGAGCGATGCGAAAGAGCCGACCAACCTCGTAGAGATCTACGAGCGGCTCATGGCTCCTCCGTACGGCGTCAAGGCCGGCGTCGTCCCGATCCTGGTAGTTGCCGGGCTCGTCATCCGGGGTAACGATGTAGCCCTCTTTGAGGAAGGCAACTACTGCCCGCGCCTCACCGCTCCGATCATGGAGCGCCTGAACGTCAACCCTGAGCGGTTCACGCTCAAATCGACCCCGGTTGATCGCGGCCAGCGCCGACTCGTGCTCGACGGTCTCGTGAAGTCGCTCGGCGTTGACATCCCCCGTAGCCGCGCCAATCGGAACCCAGCGTTGCTTGCAGTAACCCGCGGAATGCTGGAACGGGTCATGGTCCTCGATCAGTACTCGCGGAAGACGAAGCGTCTTAGCGACGACACCCTCGTGGTTCGCCGAGTACTGACCGAAGCTACCGACCCCGATCAGCTGGTCTTTGGGGAGCTCCCGGAAGCCCTGGGCTTCGAGAAGATTACTCCGGGCACGCAGAAGGATCCCGAGGCCGCAGAGGCATACGTCGCGCGCCTCACCGCCGCGCTCAACGAACTTACGGATGCCAGTGCGAACCTGTGCCGGTATGTAGTCGAGACACTTGCGCAGGAATTCAGGCTTCCTGCGTCGAGTACCCGCGAACTGCGGACAGGTCTGGCCGAGCGTATGCGTGGCTTCGCTGATGCCTCACTCGAAGTCAGTCTCCATGGCTTTGTGACCCGGGTGCTAAACGAGATGCTGCCCGACGACGACTGGCTCGGCACAGTCGTGGTCCAGCTCGTCAATCAGGCGCTCGGTGACTGGACTGACCGGAACGTGGAGGCCTTCCCCCGTGTCGTACGGGACAGGGCACGTGCACTTGACCGCGTGAGCCATCTGTACGACGCCGCGGAGAAGGAGGTAGTCGACGAGCCCGCCGCGGCGTCCGTCAAGCGCACGAAGCCGAAGCAGCGCCAGATCGACACCCACCTGCTGACGCTCACCACTCCCCAAGGGACGGAGGAGCGCACGCTCATCCACGTCCCGAAGAAGTCGCGGAATGCAGCGGACAAGCTCGTTGTCAGTGTCATCAGGCAAGCTGAGGAAGCACTAGGCCCCGACGGCGCACGCATCCTGCTCGCCGCCCTGGCCGAGCACCTGTCCGGCCAGGACAACGCCGCATCTGAGAAGAAGGAGCAGCTGTGACAGACACCGACGGCTCCCAGAGTAAGAAGCGCCACGTACTCGGGATCTCCGGGGGCAAGGACTCCTCATCTCTCGCGATCTACATGCGCGATCGCGTGCCGGAGATGGAGTACTTCTTCTGCGACACCGGGGCCGAGCTGCCGGAGACGTACGAGTACCTCAACCGTCTTGAGGGTGCCCTGGGTAAGCCAATCGAGCGACTGAACTCCTCCCGAGACTTCGATCACTGGCTCGAGGTCTACCAGGGCACGCTGCCGAGCCCTCAAATGCGCTGGTGCACCAAGAACCTGAAGATCAGGCCGCTTGAAGAATGGATCGGCGACGACGAGGCCATCTCGTACGTGGCCATCCGCGCAGACGAGAACCGGCTTGGCTACGTCAGCACCAAGCCGAACATCACTGCGGTCTTCCCCTTTCGCGAGGATGGGATTGACCGCGCGGGCGTGGACCGAATCCTCGACGAAGCCGGCATCGGCCTCCCCGGCTATTACGAGTGGCGCACGCGCTCCGGCTGCTACTTCTGCTTCTTCCAGCGCAAGCACGAGTGGGTCGGCCTCAAGGATCGACACCCGGATCTCTACGAAAAGGCTGTTGAGTACGAGGACAAGGTCAGGCACCAGGACACGGCCATGCAAGGCCGAAAGTACACATGGTCGCAGGGCGAGTCGCTGGGAGAGCTGATAGGACGTCGCGACGAGATCGAGGCGAAGCATCAGGCAGCGCTCGATCGGGCAGCCAAGAAGGTGAAGCCGAACAGGCCGCTGCTTGAGATCCTGTCCGACGCACTCGACGATGACAGCGATGAGGTCGGCTGCGCGGTTTGCCACCTCTGATCCACATTTAGTGAGAGGCCCAGTTGGCGGAACGTTCCGCGAACTGGGCCTCTCGCGTGGTCCGCTGGTTGATTGTCAGGCCTCCCAGTCGCTGATCTCCATCAAGGTTAGTCAGCGGGGGAGGGCTCCTGAAATATGGCTGGCTCGGACTCGGCGAACTCGAACGCGCTCAGCCGAATAGTCCAGAGGTACCGGCGGGAGGACAGTCCCGCCCTCTAGGTGGAACTGGGCTTGCTCCGCATACTCGACGTCGAGAACTGTGAGCAACTCACCCAAGACCTGGTGGAGTTCGCTAGCCCATGAGAAATCCATCGTGCCACGGAGGACCTGGCTCCGGCGCTCCCGGCCGATCCCGGCCTGTACATGTTCGTCTGGCGGCCGTCGTTCCAGTTTCAGGTCGGCGACGTGCCGACTCACGGCTCGTTCCCTCAACTCCTGTACTCGGCAGCAACCGCCGGCCCTCATCGTACCGATCTCACGCACCTGCATCCGCTCAGCCACGGCCTGGAGGGTGTCGAGTCCGGAGCCCTACCTGCGAACGGTGGCCTATGGCATCACCTTCGCCCGCTGCCACCCAGGCTGCCCTTCTGGAGACGTTGGAAGATCGCGCCGCTGAGTACGACCCGGACGCCGAACCGGAGCCAGTGCGCCTGACCACGGCCCAGCGAGCTGCGTAGGGGCGAATCCTGCAGCGGGTCACTGCGGAGATCGGGCCCGTTTTGTCGCAGGAGTACCTCTACAGCCTCACCATGTGGCGCAACGGCCCTGCCGGCTACCTCCAGCTGGACTACGCCGGGGAATCGGCCAACATCGAGATCCCATACCGCTACCTCGGAAAGCCGGCTTTGCCGATCGCCGCGGAGGCGTACCGCGTCGCACGCATAGTCGAGGAAGCGACCGGACTCGAAGGCTTTGACGGCCAGATCGAACAGCCCATTGCCATCGGCGACATCGCATCGGCCGCTGTCAAGCTCGGCGGCATCGCCCGTTGGGCCCAGGACAACTTAACCTGACACCACCCTCGTGCTACGGCCACCGAGATAATGCCATCGTCCGTACAGGGGCGAACGTTGCCTGATGCGGCACTAGCACTTGGGCGCGGCCTTGGATGCTTTCGCCATCCAAGGCCGCTGCGTGTCCGTTCCTCAGAACCGGGTCAGTACGCCGTCCACGTACCCGAGGGGGTACGACATCGGTGTGCGGGTCCAGGACATCAGGGTCGTCGTAGTGACCGTGGTCGATCCCGCTCGTCCATGAACAGGCCCAAGGGCTCGGCTCCGCACTGACGGCACTTCCAGAACTGGAACTCAGCCATCTCAGCCGAGGGGTTTATGTCACTCGGACGTATGACCTGCCTTGTCGCAGAATTCCTCCCACCTCTGCGGTGCTGCGATCCTGTCACTTGCAGGACCAGCACGGAGAGAGGCGGGCCAGACTCTTCCGCTGACCTCACTCGTACTCGCGAAGCAGATCCTCGATACGCCGGTTGGCGACGTCCTGCCGTCCGTCGAGGCACTTGGCGTAGCGGGTCAGCAGGATCTCGACACTGTTGCCGGCGCGCTCGGCTACCTCGGTGGGGTCGACACCCGCGTTGAGCCATGTCGACAGCGCCGAGTGCCGGAGGTCGTACGGCCGACTCGCGAGCGGCGAGGCCGCGACGGTCGGCGGGAGCGCGAGGAGGCGGGCCTCCTGCCAGACGCGGTAGTAGGTCGAGGACGGGACGACCGAGCCCTTCTCGCTGAAGAAGAGCCGTCCGTCGTCTGCCGTACCGAAGGTGGCCAGGTGCTCGCGGAGCGCGGAGACAAGGTGAGGCGGGATCGGCACCCGTCTGACGTCCTTAACGGGCCGGTTCTTTAGGCCGCGGTCGTCGTGGGTCTCCCCCGAGTCGGTCCACTGCTTGCCGACCGACGGACGAGTTCGGTGAAGCAGCGCCGATCCCCAGCCCTGTTCGGGGAGCTTCAGGTCTGTCTCGACGAGGCCGATCGCTTCAGCCGGCCGGAGCCCACCGAAGTACATCGCCGCGAAGAGACCCACCAGGCGCCGACCACGGGCCCGCCGGTAGCCACCCACGTAGGAGACGGCTGCCAGGAGATTCCAAGCCTGCTCGGGGTTCGCGACAACGCGAGGATCGACCTGGTTGGAGACCTTCGGTTTCTGCCAGCGGACGGCCGTGATCGGGTTCTCGCGCAGTTCCCCCAGGTCGACCGCATAGTTGGCAGCATTGACGAGGGTCCGCCGCTTCCGCCGCACGGTTTCGGCTGCCGCGGCCGTGCCGTCGAGCTTCAGTTTCAGTGAGTCCAGCACGGCCCGAGCCGTAACCGGCTCAGCAAGATCGGCGAGCGGTCGCGAGGCCTTCGACACCCAGTGAAGGACGTTCCGCACGTCGTCCGGGATGTCTCGGTCGTTGGGCCCCGGCAGGACGAAGGCCCAGTTGCGCAGCGCCGTACGGATGGCCTGGTCGGATGGCCGTCCCGCCCGCTCGTCGAGAAGCACCACGGTCACGCTGGTGAGCGATTCGTTGATGCCGTCGCGCGTATTGGGGGCGACATGTGGCCACTTCATAGCGAGGTACCTGAGGGCGAGGTCGTACCAGGACACAGCCGACTTCTTCGGTTTCATCGAGTCCGGAAGCCCGGACGCCTGGTCGAACTCCTCGCCGTCGCGCATCGCCCACATGAGCTTCGCGCGGTAGTGATCGGCGAGTGCCTTCGTGCGGAAGGAATCGGAGAAGACGTTGCCCGCCACGGACCACCGAACGCCGTACGAGGGCCTTTTCGTATGGCGCTTTCGTACAGCCCAGACCTTCACGTCGAGAGACTTCACGCGGCGGCCTCCAGCTGTCGCAGCCACGGGGTTCCTTCGGCTGTTTCGGCGGTGAGAGGGACGGCCCCGGGGCGGCGGGATGTTTGGCGGCTTGTTGCCGCCCAGCGGCCGGTCAGCGCTTGTTGGCGCTGGTGGCGAGGGAGCGCAGGGCCACGGCGGCGATGGCCACCGGCACGGCCGTGACGCCGAGGAGCGCGGTCAGGGCGATTTCGACGACGACGGCGGCGACCGCGCCCACGTCCGGGCTGAGGGAGTGGTGGCCAACGGAGAGCACCGGTGCGTGGGCGTGGTGGGTGCTGAGGGCGTTCGAGCTGGTCGGGCAGCTTGGGGCGCAACACGGCATACCTCCTTTTTCAGCCACGGCCTGGAGGGTATCGAGTCCGGAGCCCTACCTTGCGGACGGTGACCTATGACGTCACCTTCGCCCGCCGCCACCCAGGCCGCACCCTTCTGGAGACGTCGTCGAGGGGATCTGGTCCAGCCTGCGGCGAACCAGCCTGGCCAACGTCGCCTTCGCCGATTACACGCACCTGGTCACCGCAGTCCCCCGGGGCCTACGCCAGATCCAGTGCCGGCCCACCATCTTCACCGGCTGCCTCATCGGTAGAGGCCTCGCCATTAGCCCTGGCGACATCACGCATTAATCGTCAGTAGGCAGGGCGATCACCGGGTCCGGTGCCGCTGCAGCGGCACCGGGACGGTCGCCTGGAGCGTGGCGGCTGTCGCGATAGTCCTCAGTTCGGTGATCTGTCGCTCCAGAGCTCCGTTATGCGAACCGTCTACCTGCTGGGCGCTTTCATCGAATCCGCCGACAGCTGATCGCCGACGGGTCGTCGGCCGGGTGCGAGTATGCATTCGACTAACTCGGGCGGATCGGGCTGACCCCGGCCGCGGCTTCGGTCCGCCCCGTCAGCCGCCGGTTCTGCTCCTGCAGCTCTTCGTTGCGGAGACCGAAGACCTGTATCTGGTTCGCGTAGATCTTGTTGGTCCCTTCCAGCTCACGGATCCGCCGGCGAGCGGCAACTCAGCAGACTCGCTCGACGGCGTTCCCGCTCGCCGCCCGTTGTCGATGGCGTCTTGCCGCAACCACTTCGACAACGTGACGGGATGGATGCCGAGCTCTACTGCTGTCTGTTTGGCCTGCTTGCCGGCGCGGATCAGCGCGATGGCGCGCGCCCGGAACTCCGGAGGATAGGGACGAGGCATGGCTGCCAGCCTTCCGTGAAGGGCTGTCAGTTAGCCACCAGAACTGGAACCCCAGGGGTGGGGCAGGTCAACCTGTCACCCAACCCTGCAGCAGACCCCCGAGGTTCACCGACGCGCATAGTCCAGGTGCAGTGCCTGGGCTATGCCAAGCGCCAGCTCCCGAGCCGGAGGGCGCCAATTGGAGCAGTCCAGCGAGATATTTAACTCAATCCCGTAGAAACTTGCCGCATGACGCATGAGGCTGCCTACCGTCGTTATAGGCAACTTGTTCACGGTCGACCTTTCTATGAGGTCGAGGAGATCAAGGAGTTGATGCGTGGAGATAGATGGGCAAGCAGGTTCTTCCGTGGCTTTCACGGGCTGGAGCCAGATGTCATCCGTCAGGTGGAGGAGCTCCAGCAGGCCGCAGATGCGGCATTCATCGTAAATGAAGCTAGCGAACCGTTCGATGATGCTTACCAGGCCGGGCTCTACCTTCATCTCCAGCCCTATGAATTCTGGTCACGCGACGAGAATAAACTCTATCGCGGCCAACGCGACTCTACTTGGACCACTACGGCAAGCCTATTTCGCCCAGGGCCCGTAAGCGCGCCATTACGCCATAGTCGTCTAACCTCACTGGCTGGAACCTTGGCCATAGAACTGGGGCTAGATGAAAGGCATGCCTTCGCGGCCGCTCAACACTACTCGGGCGAAGCGATTATCCCGGGCGGTCTTGGCTCTGTGGGCACGTGGCTGCTTGACATCACCTGGAACCCTTACATTGCGCTTTCAATCGGAACACATGGGGGGCAGACGGGTGATTTGGGAGTAGTTTCTCTGCTATGGGTAAGCGAATGGAAAGGCAAGGCTGGAACGATTGCGCCTCTTGACACCTTGACTCTCAACCTCACCCGCCCCCGTCAACAAGAGGCTGGCTTCATCGACTCCGCCTTCCCTGAACTATTCGATGACTATATCCCATTCCGTCTATTCTTCAAACAAAAGGCTGGTTTGGAATTCAGTGACCCCGATCTCGGGGCATGCAGGTCGAATATCTACCCCCCGGACGATGAAGCTTGCCATGTGGTGCGACGCTGGGCATATCGAGAGCTCGCAGAAGGTAAACCTCCAACACCACCCTCCAGTTTGATGCTTCCACCCAAAGCCTTGAGGGTAACGCCAGGAATGAACACCTCATGGGTAAGCCCAGAAGTCTTTGTTGCTCTATGCCGCGAATACGTACAGATCCCTAGCCATCTCGATCTGGACTCTCACATTAAGAGGCTTGCTACTTTCCACAGTTGGGCCCGGTTTCTTGACCCAGTAATTAGGGCACGAGGATTTCCATGCGGGCGCCCGGGGTTGGGTGGACTAACACATGGTGCGTGTGTTGCCGAGAATCGAGTCAGAGCGGGGAAGCCTCCATCATTGGTCGCAATGACGTCCCAGTACAACACGCTAGATCGGGCCATTCGGCGCCCATTGGCAGAATGGATCGACTCCACGTGGGATAGAGGTCCATCTGAACAATCAGCTCTATGGCTCGGGTCTAGCAACGTGGATTCATTCCTCGATTCGTTGGCTTGAGACACTGCCTTAGTTCCATGCCCAATCGGTCCGTGTGGGCTGCCTCGGTCATTGACCGACTATGCACAAGCCAGCGTCCGCCGGAACTGCCGGGTATTGCACGACGTCACCACCGGCGTCTTTTTCTATCGAATTGGGCGCCGCTGCGCGGCCGAATATGACGATATGTGCAGATTTTGCGCTGCCGGGTGACCCGTTCCTCCCACCAAGCCGGAGCGGTCTTCTTGAACATGCGGTGCGGCGGCGTGATCAGCTGGCCGCTGGTCTGGGCGTTCAGCCATTGATAGCCAGCGTCAGCCAGGATGGGCAGCTCGTTTTGTCTGCCGAGCAGTTCCACGAGTCCAGCGTCGCGAGCTTGGGTGACATCGAGGCAACTGCCTGGCTTCAGAGCGCCGCCGGACAATAGCCGCCTTTGGGTATCGGTGATCGTCAGAATCTTCACCGCGTTCTGCTTGCTCTTGCCGGAGGCGTAGCCGTCGCCGCCAGCGCTGGGCATCTCGGGGGCGATAAAGGTGGCCGGGGCCGACCTTCTCACCGACCACGATGCTGAAGGCGACACGGCTGCCTGCGGAGCCAGTGCCGGCTGGTACGGAAGCGCCAGCAGATCGAGTAACACGGCGGATCAGTGTCTCAGTGTTACTTCCTTGAACAGTGATGGCGCATCTAGTGCTGCAGAAGTCCAAGCTGGGAAGCCTCGTCCTTGTAGATGTCTCATGAGACACACCGAACGTAAAGAACAGGCCCACGCCGACCATGTGGCGGGGCTGCCGGGGGTGCTGCGGGGGCGTGCGGTGGGGGCGATCGAGACGACGGGGTTCGCGGAGCCGCAGGACCAGGCCGAGTTCGTACAAAGGGAGGCGGCCGCACGCCACATCTCCGTGACGTCGGCCGTGGCGGGTGAAAGGCGGCGCATCGGCAGTCTCGACTGGCAGGTGCTGTGGCCGCCACCGAGCCCGGCGCCCACCCCGGACGGGCCGAACGACGCCAGCGTCGCCCTCCTCGTACGGTCGGCGGGGCTGCGGCTGCTGTTGCTCGGCGACCTCGAACCGCCGGCGCAGCAAGCGCTGCTGAGATCACCGGCGGCCGGGGAGCTGACGGCCGTGGACGTGCTCAAGGTCGCCCACCACGGCTCGGCCTACCAGGACCCGGAGCTCATACGGAGGGTCGCCCCGCGGCTGGCCCTGATCTCGTGCGGCAGGGACAACCCGTACGGGCATCCCGCGCCCAGCACGGTCGCGGCGCTGCGCGTCGCGGGTGCCGTGGTGCTGCGGACGGACAAGGACGGGGCGCTGGCCGTCGTCGGTGCGGGCGCAGGGCTGAGCGTGGCGAGAGACTGAGGGTATGAATTCCGCACAGGCCGATGCCTACCTCCGCCGGATCGGCGCCCATCACCCCGCGTGGCCCACTTCAGGTGTGCTGCGCGACCTGCACCTGCGCCATCTGAAGGCGGTGCCGTTCGAGAACCTGTCGATCCATCTGGGTGAGGAGATCGTGCTGGAGGAGAAGCGGCTGCTGGACAAGGTGGTGGGCAGGCGCAGGGGTGGCTTCTGCTACGAACTGAACGGGGCGTTCGGGGCGTTGCTCGGGGCGCTGGGCTTCGACGTCACGCTGCTCGCGGGGCGGGTGTACGGGGAGGAGGGGCGGCTCGGGATCCCGTACGACCATCTCGCGCTGCGGGTGCGGACGGTGGACGGGGGCGACTGGCTGGCGGACGTCGGGTTCGGGGCGCACAGTCACTATCCGCTGGCTTTCGGGGCGCGGACCGAACAGATGGACCCGGGCGGCACGTTCAGGGTGCTCGAAGCGGGGCCGGACGCGGCGGGGGTGCGGGGCGTCGGCGGGCGGCGGGAGGCCGAGGACCTGGACGTCATCCGGGACGGTGGCCCGCAGTACCGCCTGGAGGTGCGGCCGCGGGTGCTGGGTGACTTCGTCGCCGGGGCCTGGTGGAACAGCACCTCGTCGAAGTCGCATTTCACGCGGTCGCTGGTCTGTTCGCGGGTGACGGAGGACGGAGGGCGGATCACGCTCAGCGGTCGGAAGCTGACGGCGACGGCGCCGGACGGGACGAAAGAGGTGTCGGAACTGGCAACGGACGAGGAGGTGTTGGCGCTCTACCGGGAGCGCTTCGGGATCGAGCTGGACCGGGTGCCGGAGGTGCGGAAGGGCTGAAACCGGTGTACCGGTGGAGCGGTGGAGCGGTGGAGCGGTCGGCGATACATGTGGTGATCGACGCGGTGTCCATCGACACCAACGTGCGGTGTCCATCGACACCAACGTCACGATGCGCGACGACCATCTGAGGTCGGCGGACTTCCTGCACCGGGACGACTTCACGGTGAGCCGGCAGACGATGCTCGCGCGGGGCATCGCGGTGGTCGGAACGAGCGTCAGGACCGAGCGTCAGGACCGAGCGTCAGGACCGAGCTGGACGTGCGGATCGTTGAGAACGGCTGACCCCGGCGTCGGCTCTGTCCGGCGTAGCGGAAAATGTCCTTGTGAGCGATGTGAGACATGTGCTGGTGCTGCCCGACCGCGATGCCGCGGAAGAGGCGGCGGAGGTGATCGGTGACCGGTTCGGGCTCGACGAGGAGCCGCAGCTCGTCAGGGACGCGCTGGCCGGTGAGGACGACGCCGAGGACGTGCAGTGGCTGGTGGTCGTGACGGATCCCGGGGAGCGGCTCGATCCGAAGGAGCTGGACGAGTTCGCGGGGGAGTGGGACGGCTGGCGCGAGGAGCCGTAGTGCTCCGCCGGGGGCGGGGCCGGTCGCGAGGGTTCCCGTGCGGGACGCGTTGTCAGTGGCGCGTGGGATGCTTTCGGTGATGGCCAAGAAGACCGCTCAAGACGACCCTCTCGCCCCCGTCACGCTTGCCGTGGGCCAGGAGGACCTCCTGCTCGACCGTGCCGTGCAGGAGGTGGTGGCCGCCGCCAGGGCCGCCGACGCCGACACGGACGTACGGGACCTCACTCCGGACCAGCTGCAGCCCGGCACGCTGGCCGAGCTGACGAGTCCCTCGCTCTTCTCCGAGCGCAAGGTCGTGGTGGTACGCAATGCGCAGGATCTGTCGGCCGACACCGTCAAGGACGTGAAGGCGTACCTGGGCGCGCCGGCCGAGGAGATCACCCTCGTGCTGCTGCACGCCGGTGGGGCCAAGGGCAAGGGGCTCCTCGACGCCGCGCGCAAGGTGGGGGCTCGGGAGGTGGCGTGCCCCAAGATGACGAAGCCTGCGGACCGGCTGGCGTTCGTGCGCGGCGAGTTCCGGGCGCTCGGGAGATCGGCCGCGCCGGAGGCGTGCCAGGCGCTGGTCGACTCGATCGGGAGTGATCTGCGAGAGCTGGCGTCCGCGGTGTCTCAGCTGACCGCGGATGTCGAGGGGACGATCGACGAGGCCATTGTCGGGCGGTACTACACCGGGCGGGCCGAGGCGTCGAGCTTCACCGTGGCCGACCGGGCCGTGGAGGGGCGGGCCGCGGAGGCGTTGGAGGCGTTGCGGTGGTCTCTGTCGACCGGGGTCGCGCCCGTCCTGATCACCAGTGCGTTGGCTCAGGGGGTGCGGGCGATCGGGAAGCTGTCCTCCGCGCGCGGGGGGCGGCCGGCCGATCTTGCCCGTGAGCTGGGGATGCCGCCGTGGAAGATCGATCGGGTGCGGCAGCAGATGCGGGGGTGGACGCCGGACGGTGTCGCGGTTGCCCTGCGGGCGGTCGCCGATGCCGATGCCGGGGTGAAGGGCGGGGGAGATGATCCCGAATACGCGCTGGAGAAGGCGGTCGTTGCGATCGCTCGGGCGGCTCGGTCTGGTCGGGGCTAGCGCGCGGCTGGGCTGAACCCGGGTTATTTCGCCCTCGCCGCCCCTACCCTCCCCCCAGCTCTCGGTTTCGCTCGAGCAGGGGGACCCCCCCCATCATCCGCAACCTGGGGACTCCGCCCCCAGGCCCCCGGGGTGTGTTCCTCGGCTGCGAGCCGGTAGGGGCCGGTCGCGCAGTTCCCCGCGCCCCTGGGGGCGGGGCTTCGCCCCGAGTTCCCTGCCCACGCCAAAGGCCCCGCTCGCCCTCCTGGGGAAGGAGGGGGACGGGGCCCTTGGGTCACGATGGTGGATCCACGCCCGCGTGGCGAACGCAGGCCGCGCGTGGGTCCGGGGGTGCCGGTCAGGAGCGGAAGAGAGGGCCCGCTTGGTCCTTTCCGGCGGTCAAGTCAGGGGTTGAGCCCGATGGGGCCCAGCCGACTCAGCCCTTGAGGGAAGCGACCTTCGAAGCAAGCGCCGACTTCTTGTTGGCGGCCTGGTTCTTGTGGATGACGCCCTTCGAGACGGCCTTGTCGAGCTGGCGCGACGCAGCGCGCGTGTACTCGGTGGCCTTCTCGACGTCACCCGCGGCAGCGGCCTCGCGGGCCTTGCGGATCGCGGTCTTCAGGGAGGACTTGACCGACTTGTTGCGCAGTCGAGCCTTCTCGTTGGTCTTGATCCGCTTGATCTGGGACTTGATGTTCGCCACGAATGAGCCTTTACAGGTTCAGGCGCGCGAGACAGCACGTCTCACTCGCCGTTTGATTTCCTTGGGTGTGTGCCTCCTGCAGAGAGGGCACGAGACACAGCCACCCAGGCTACCAGTAGCCGCACGACCGGCCCAAACCGGTCGCAGCTCCCCACCCGTGGGACCATGGAGCCTACGTATCGATCCGACCCGAGGCGACAGGCGCCTCAAGAGACAGGACCCTGCGTGCCCGCGACCCCTAACAATGTGCCCGAGCCGAGCCGTACCGCCCCGGCTCTGATCCGCAATTTCTGCATCATCGCGCACATCGACCACGGCAAGTCCACGCTCGCCGACCGCATGCTCCAGCTGACCGGGGTGGTCGAGCAGCGCCAGATGCGTGCTCAGTACCTCGACCGTATGGACATCGAGCGCGAGCGCGGCATCACGATCAAGTCCCAGGCGGTCCGGCTGCCCTGGGCCCCGACGGAGGATCCGGGCAACACCCACATCCTCAACATGATCGACACCCCCGGGCACGTGGACTTCACGTACGAGGTGTCCCGGTCGCTGGCCGCCTGCGAGGGGACCGTTCTCCTCGTCGACGCCGCCCAGGGCATCGAGGCGCAGACCCTCGCCAACCTCTACCTGGCGATGGAGAACGACCTCAAGATCATCCCCGTACTCAACAAGATCGACCTGCCGGCCGCCCAGCCGGAGAAGTTCTCCGAGGAGCTCGCCAACCTCATCGGCTGCGACCCCGATGACGTGCTGAAGGTCTCCGCCAAGACGGGGCTGGGTGTCGAGGCCCTGCTCGACAAGGTGGTCGCCGAGATCCCCGCCCCGATCGGCGTCCAGGATGCCCCCGCTCGCGCGATGATCTTCGACTCCGTCTACGACTCCTACCGCGGTGTCGTGACCTACGTACGTGTCATCGACGGGCAGCTCAACAAGCGTGAGCGGATCCGGATGATGTCCACCGGAGCGACCCATGAGCTGTTGGAGATCGGCGTCTCGTCCCCCGAGATGACGCCGGCCGACGGGCTGGGCGTCGGTGAGGTGGGCTACATCATCACCGGTGTGAAGGACGTCCGGCAGTCCAAGGTCGGTGACACCATCACCACCCTCAACAAGGGGGCGACCGAGGCGCTCGGCGGGTACAAGGACCCCAAGCCCATGGTCTTCTCCGGGCTCTATCCGCTGGACGGGTCCGACTACCCCGAGCTGCGCGACGCCCTCGACAAGCTGCAGCTCAACGACGCCGCGCTGGTCTACGAGCCGGAGACCTCCGCCGCGCTCGGCTTCGGTTTCCGCGTCGGTTTCCTCGGGCTGCTGCACCTCGACGTGATCCGGGAGCGGCTGGAGCGCGAGTTCGGGCTCGATCTCATCGCCACCGCGCCCAACGTGGTCTACCGCGTCCTCATGGAGGACGCGTCGGAGCACGTGGTCACCAACCCGAGCGAGTTCCCCGAGGGGAAGATCAGTGAGGTGTACGAGCCCGTCGTACGCGCCACGATCCTCGCGCCCTCCGAGTTCATCGGCTCGATCATGGAGCTGTGCCAGACCCGGCGCGGCACCCTGCTCGGCATGGACTACCTGTCCGAGGACCGGGTCGAGATCCGGTACACGCTGCCGCTCGCCGAGATCGTCTTCGACTTCTTCGACCAGTTGAAGTCGAAGACCCGGGGTTACGCCTCGCTCGACTACGAGCCCACCGGCGAGCAGACCTCCAGCCTGGTCAAGGTCGACATCCTGCTGCACGGCGACAAGGTGGACGCCTTCTCGGCGATCACCCACAAGGACGCGGCGTACGCGTACGGTGTGCGGCTCGTCGCGAAGCTGCGCGAGCTGATCCCGAGGCAGGCCTTCGAGGTGCCCATCCAGGCCGCCATCGGCTCGCGCGTCATCGCGCGCGAGACCATCCGCGCCATCCGCAAGGACGTCCTCGCCAAGTGCTACGGCGGTGACATCTCCCGTAAGCGGAAGCTGCTGGAGAAGCAGAAGGAAGGCAAGAAGCGGATGAAGATGGTGGGCTCTGTGGAGGTTCCGCAAGAGGCCTTCATCGCCGTGCTGTCCAGCGACGACAGCGGTGGTTCGGCGAAGGGCAAGAAGTAGCCACCTGTTACCCCCGGAATTCGGGCACAATGCGGGCTCGTCGCGCTTCGGCGCGGCGAGCCCGTACGCGTGCGTAGGGTCGCTCTCTGTAGGAAATGACAGTCCGCCGCCTCTTACGCACTGGCCGGACGCGCCTTACTCTGATCTCTGCTCGATAGTTACTCGCGAGTTAAACAACAGCCGAACCAGCCAGCCGCACAGCAACAGTCAGCAGTCGGTCGAGCCAGACGCACGCACTGTCGCGGGCCCCGGAGGATGTCGTGAGCGACACACAGACCCTGATCGAGAACCGTCCGCCGTCCGTGGCGGCCCTCTTCCTGGAGCGCGTGGCGGCTACGCCGAACGCCGAGGCCTACCGCTACCCGGTCCACCCCGCCTCAGGTGAGGGCTCGGACGAGTGGAAGTCGCTGAGCTGGGCGCAGGCCGCCGAGCGGGTTTACGCCGTAGCGGCCGGACTGATCGAACTGGGCGTACAGCCGGAGCAGCGCGTCGCGCTCGCCTCCTCCACCCGGGTCGAGTGGATCCTCGCCGACCTCGGCATCATGTGCGCGGGCGCGGCCACGACGACGATCTACCCGCAGACGAACGCCGAGGAGTCGGCGTTCATCCTCTCCGACTCCGACAGCAAGGTCCTGATCGCGGAGGACGCGGCCCAGCTCGCCAAGGCGCGGGAGAAGCGCGCCGAGCTGCCCGAACTCACCCACATCGTCGTCATCGACCCTGCCGGCGTCGAGACCGGCGACGGGGTGTTCACCCTCGCCGAACTGGAGGCGCGCGGTGCCGCGTACCTGGAGAAGAACCCCGAACTGATCAAGGAGCGCGTCGGCGCGATCACTGCCGACCAGCTCGCCACCCTCATCTACACCTCGGGTACCACCGGCCGCCCCAAGGGCGTGCGCCTCCCGCACGACAACTGGTCGTACATGGCGAAGGCCATCGCCTCGACCGGGCTGCTCGGCCCCGACGACGTGCAGTACCTGTGGCTGCCGCTCGCCCACGTCTTCGGCAAGGTGCTCACCTCCGGTCAGATCGAGGTCGGGCACGTCACCGCCGTCGACGGCCGCGTCGACAAGATCATCGAGAATCTGCCGGTCGTGCAGCCGACGTACATGGCGGCCGTCCCGCGCATCTTCGAGAAGGTCTACAACGGGGTCGCGGCCAAGGCACGGGCCGGCGGCGGCGCCAAGTACAAGATCTTCCAGTGGGCCGCCGAGGTCTCCCGCGAGTACGCGAAGGCCAGCCAGGACAGCTTCCGCCGCACCGGCACAGCCGCCGTGCCCTTCGGGCTGGGCGCCAAGCACAAGGTCGCGGACGCGCTCGTCTTCGCCAAGATCCGTGAGGCCTTCGGCGGCCGGCTGCGCGCCTGCGTCTCCGGCTCCGCCGCGCTCGCCCCCGAGATCGGCTACTTCTTCGCGGGCGCCGGTATCCACATTCTCGAGGGGTACGGCCTCACGGAGTCCTCCGCCGCCTCCTTCGTGAACCCCGGCGAGGCGTACCGCACCGGCACGGTCGGCAAGCCGCTGCCCGGCACGGAGGTGCGCATCGCGGACGACGGCGAGATCCTGCTGCGCAGCCCCGGCATCATGGAGGGCTACCACGGGCTGCCCGAGAAGACCGCCGAGGTCCTCGAAGCCGACGGCTGGTTCCACACCGGCGACATCGGCGAGCTGTCGCCCGACGGGTACCTGCGCATCACCGACCGCAAGAAGGACCTGATCAAGACCTCGGGCGGCAAGTACATCGCGCCCGCCGAGGTCGAGGGCCAGTTCAAGGCCGTCTGCCCCTACGTCTCCAACATCCTCGTGCACGGCGCCGACCGGAACTTCTGCACCGCCCTCATCGCCCTGGACGAACCATCCATCCTGGAGTGGGCGAAGGAGAACGGGCTGGGGGGCAAGTCGTACGCCGAGGTCGTCGCGGCCCCTGCCACGGTCGCTCTCGTCGAGGGGTACGTCAAGGAACTCAACGAGGGGCTCCAGCGGTGGCAGACCATCAAGAAGTTCCGGTTGCTGCCGCGGGATCTCGATGTGGAGCACGGGGAGATCACGCCGAGTCTGAAGTTGAAGCGGCCGGTTGTGGAGCGGGAGTACAAGGGGCTGATTGAGGAGATGTACGCGGGTTCCAGGGAAGCGTGAGGTTGTCTTTCGGCTGCGGAGGGTGGGGGCTGGTCGCGCAGTTCCCCGCGCCCCTAAAGGGCGCGGTTGCCGCTCAGCCCCGCTACCAGGCTCCGCAGTTCTCGGACCTGCCTCCGTAGGTCGGAAAGGTCCGGGGGGTCTTCGGACGACAAGCGCTTCTCCAAGGCCGCAAGCCGCGTGCTGATCTGGGCCGCGTGGGTGTGTTCCTGGGTCAGCAGGCGTTCCAGCTGCTGGTTCTTGCGGTGGAGGTCCAGGAAGACCGTGACCTTGGCGCGCAGGACCCAGGGGTCGAAGGGCTTGGTCAGGTAGTCGGCGGCGCCGGTGGCGTAGCCGCGGAAGGCGTAGCCCGCGTCGGCGTCGGTGCCGGTCAGGAAGATGATCGGGACGTCCTTGGTCTGGTCGAGCCGCTTGATGTTGGCGGCGGTCTCGAAGCCGTCCATGCCGGGCATGCGGATGTCGAGGAGGACGACGGCGAAACGTTGCCTGAGCAGCGCTTTCATCGCCTCCTCGCCCGAACGCGCACGTACGAGCGGCTCGTTGAGGGACCCCAGGACGGCCTCCAGCGCGATCAGGTTGTCCTCCATGTCGTCGACCAGGAGGATGCTGGCGCGCTCGTAGGTCGTTTCCTCAGCGCTCATGGTGACTGTCCTCATTCGGTCGTCGGCGGGGCCGCGGCCTCCTCGGACGATGTGCTCGGCCCCGGAACAACGGATCCTTCGGAGTCGTCCTGCTCCGCGTCGTTCACGCTCTCCGGGTCGAGGAGGGCGCAGACGACCGTGAGCAGCTGATCGACGTCCACCGGCTTGGGTACGTAGTCGTTGGCACCGCGCGCGATGGACTTCTCGCGGTCTCCCGGCATCGCCTTCGCGGTGAGGGCGACGATCGGCAGGCCCGTCCAGCGGGGGGTGCGGCGGATGGCGGAGATCGTCTCGTAGCCGTCCATCTCCGGCATCATGATGTCCATCAGGACGAGTTGCACGTCGGGGTTGCGCTCCAGGGTCTCGATGCCCTCGCGGCCGTTCTCCGCGTACAGGACGGGCATGCCTACGCGGCCCAGGACATGGGTGAGCGCGAAGACGTTGCGGATGTCGTCGTCCACGATCAGCACCCGCCGCCCCGGCAGGACCTGACCCGCCCGGCCGGCCTTCCACGCCTCCAGCTTGGTCGGGGTGGGCCAGGAGTCGTCGGTGTCGTGGGAGGTGTACGGCTCGGTGGACAACTGCTCGGGCACGAGCGGCCGGTCGTCCTCCGGGGCGGGGCCGGTCGCCGTGTGGCCGGGGCTGATGACAGGGACGTACAGCGTGAAGGTGGAGCCCTTGCCGGGGGCGCTCTCCGCGATGATGCGGCCGCCGAGGAGCCCGGCGATCTCCCGGCTGATGGACAGGCCGAGGCCGGTGCCGCCGTACTTGCGGTTGGTGGTGCCGTCGGCCTGCTGGAACGCCTCGAAGATCACCGGGAGTTTCTCCGCGGCGATTCCGATGCCGGTGTCGGAGACGGCGAAGGCGATCACGTCGTCGCTGTTCTCCCGGGTGAAGGCGTGGTCGGGGTCCTTGAGGCGGTTGACGCGCAGTTCGACCCGGCCGGTCGCGGTGAACTTGATCGCGTTGGAGAGCAGGTTGCGCAGGATCTGCTGGAGCCGCTGCTCGTCCGAGTACATCTCCCGCGGTACGTCCTCCCCGACCGCCACCTCGAAGGCGAGACCCCGGTCGAGGGTGAGTGGGCGGAACGTGGCGTGGACGTAGTCGAGGAGTTTGATCAGGGGAAGCTTCTTCGGGCGTACGTCCATACGGCCCGCCTCGATCTTCGACAGGTCGAGGATGTCGTTGATGAGCTGGAGGAGGTCCGATCCCGAGCGGTGGATCGTCGTCGCGAACTGCACCTCCTGGTCGGAGAGATGGCCGTCCGGGTTGTCCGACAGCAGCCGGGCCAGGATCAGCAGCGAGTTCAGCGGCGTGCGCAGCTCGTGCGACATGTTCGCCAGGAACTCCGACTTGTACTGCGAGCTCGTCGCCAGGAGCGCCGCTTTTTCCTCCAGTTCGGCGTTCGAGCGTTGCAGCTCCGCCTGCTGCAACTGGAGTTCGTCCGAGCGGTCCTGGAGCTGGATGGCGAGACGCTGGGACTCGCCGAGCAGGGACTCCGTACGGGAGTTGGCGATGATCGTGTTGATGGCCACGCCGATGGTGTTCACGAACTGGTCGAAGAAGGCCAGATGGACGTCGGAGAAGCGGGAGAAGGAGGCGAGCTCGATCACGCCGAGGAGTTTGTCCTCGAAGAGGATCGGGATGATGACGACGCTGGCGGGGGCGGCTTCCCCCAGACCACTGTTGATCTTGATGTAGTCCGGCGGGGCCTCCTCGACGAGGATCCGCTTCTTCTCGCGGGCCGCCTGCCGGACCAGGCCGTGCACCGGCATGCCGCCCGTGTCGACCGTGGCGCCCTGTGCCGAGCCGTATCCGGCGATGAAGGCGAGTCCCTTGGCGGGGACGGCGGTGTGGAGGGAGGCCCCGTCCTCCTCCGGGTCGGCCAGGAAGAAGGCGCCGTACTGCGCGTTCACCAGCGGGGTCAGCTCGCGCAGGATCAGGTCGGCGACCTCCATCAGGTCCCGGTGGCCCTGCATCAGCGCGGCGAGGCGGGCGAGGTTCGACTCCAGCCAGTCCTTCGCGCGGGTCGTCTCGCGGAGGTTGGCCACCATCAGGTTGATGTTGTCCTTCAGCTCGGCGACCTCGCCCTGCGTCTCCACGGTGATCGAGCGGGACATGTCGCCCTGGGCCACCGCGGAGGCCACCTCGGCGATCGCGCGGACCTGAGTGGTGAGGTTGGAGGCGAGTTCGTTGACGTTGGTCGTGAGGCGCTTCCAGGTGCCGTACACGCCCTCGACCCGTGCCTGACCGCCGAGTTGGCCCTCCGACCCCACCTCGCGGGCGACACGGGTGACCTCGGAGGAGAAGGAGGAGAGCGTGTCGACCATCGTGTTGATGGTCGTCTTCAGTTCGAGGATCTCGCCGCGGGCGTCCACGTCGATCTTCTTCGAGAGGTCTCCCTGCGCCACGGCGGTGGCGACCTGCGCGATGTTCCGCACCTGCGAAGTGAGGTTGTCGGCCATGTAGTTGACATTGTCGGTCAGATCCCGCCAGACGCCGGAGACGCCGAGAACCTGGGCTCGTCCGCCGAGCCGCCCGTCGGTGCCGACCTCGCGGGCCACCCGGGTCACCTCGTCGGCGAAGGCGCGCAGCTGCTCCACCATCGTGTTGACGGTGTCCTTCAGCTCCAGGATCTCGCCGCGGGCGTCGACCGTGATCTTCTTCGACAGGTCGCCGTTCGCGACGGCCGTCGTCACCTGGGCGATGTTGCGGACCTGGGAGGTCAGGTTCAGGGCCATGAAGTTGACGTTGTCGGTGAGGTCCTTCCAGACGCCGGAGACGCCTCTGACCTGGGCCTGGCCGCCGAGGTTTCCCTCGGTGCCGACCTCGCGGGCGACGCGGGTGACCTCGTCGGCGAAGGCGGAGAGCTGGTCGACCATGGTGTTGATGGTCGACTTGAGTTCGAGGATCTCGCCCTTCGCCTCGACCGTGATCTTCTTGCCGAGATCGCCCTGCGCGACGGCCGTGGAGACGAGGGCGATGTTGCGAACCTGCGAGGTCAGGTTGTCCGCCATGAAGTTGACGTTGTCGGTGAGGTCCTTCCAGACGCCGGAGACGCCTCTGACCTGGGCCCGCCCGCCGAGGTTTCCCTCGGTGCCGACCTCGCGGGCGACGCGGGTGACCTCGTCGGCGAAGGCGGAGAGCTGGTCGACCATGGTGTTGATGGTCGACTTGAGTTCGAGGATCTCGCCCTTCGCGTCCACCGTGATCTTCTGGCTGAGGTCGCCGTTGGCGACGGCCGTGGTGACCTGGGCGATGTTGCGGACCTGGGAGGTCAGGTTCGAGGCCATGAAGTTGACGTTGTCGGTGAGGTCCTTCCAGACTCCCGAGACGCCTCTGACCTGGGCGCGGCCACCCAGTTGCCCTTCGGTGCCGACCTCGCGGGCCACACGGGTGACCTCGTCGGCGAAGGCGGACAGCTGGTCGACCATCGTGTTCACGGTGAGCTTCAGTTCGAGCAGCTCACCGGTCGCCTCGACCGTCACCGTACGGGTCAGGTCGCCGCGCGCCACCGCCGTGGTCACCAGGGCGATGTCACGGACCTGGGCGGTCAGCCGGGACGCCATCGTGTTGACCGCTTCGGTCACATCGCGCCAACTGCCCGACAGGCCCTGCACCTTGGCGCGCCCGCCGAGACGGCCTTCGGTGCCGACCTCACGCGCGACCCGGGTCACCTCGCCCGTGAAGAGGGAGAGCTGATCGACCATCTTGTTGACGGCGCGCCCCAACCTCCTCAGATCGCCTCTGAGCTGACGGTTGCCGTCGTGCAGGTCGACCCGTTGGGTGAGGTCGCCGCCGGCCACCGCGTCCAGGACGCGCGTCGCGTTCGCGGCGGGCGCCACCAGGGCGTCGAGCAGCTGGTTCACGTCATTGACGCGGGTCGTCCAACTGCCCTGGCCCGGGCTCGCCGACAGCCGCTCGTCGAGCCGTCCGTGCCGGACCAGCTCCCGTCGTACCCGCTGCACTTCCGTGTTGAAGTGGGTGCTGCGGTCGATGATCTGGTTGAACGCCGCGGTCAGGTCGGCCACCAGGCCGTGCCCCGTCTCCGGCACCTTGGCGAAGTCACCGTCCCGCGCGGCGGTCATCGCGGCGAGCAGCGGACGCAGATCGGACGCCGGGATCCGGCCGTCGTCGAATGCCCGAATCTGTCCGTCTTCGAGCACACGCGTAGCACTGTTCTCACTCATGGCGGCCCACTTCGGTAACTCGGCGCTTATGGGCGTGGCCAGTCTGTCACTCTGTCCGTGTCGCCTGAGGCGTATTCGTCCGAACTGCTCAGGGAGCCGCACAGTGGGGGCCATTCCGACGCAACGGGAGTCGCAACTGGACTCCACGGCGCTTGCCCCTGGTACGCCCGCGCACTACCGCGCGGGTCAGGAAGCCATGGCGCACGCCGCGCTGCCGGGCACTCCGCTCGCGCCCGGCGCCGCCCGCCGCATGGTGCGCGAGACGCTCGCCGACTGGGGGGAACTCGCCCTGCCCGGCGCCGAGATCGTCCGCGAGCGCCTTGCCGAGGACGCCGTCCTGGTCGTCAGCGAACTCGTCACCAACGCCGTCGTGCACGCGGGCACCGACGTCGAGCTGCTGTGCCGACTGGAGATCACCGACGGCGGTGCGGTGGGCGCGGTGGTCGTCGAGGTCTCCGACCACCATCCCTCGCGGGCGGTGCGCGAGGAGTCGGCCGAACGGGCGTACGGCATACCGGAGTACGGGCGGGGGCTGCGGTTGGTCGCCTCCCTGTCGGAGGCGTGGGGGATCACGTATCGGACCGGGGTCAAGACGGTGTGGGCGCGGCTGCCCGTGGACGGGGGGCTGAGCGTCGACGAGGGGCTGGGCGTCCAGGGCGGGCTGGGCGTCGAGAGCGGGTTGGGCGTTGAAGGCGGGTTGCGTGTTGAGAGCGGGTTGGGTATCGAGGGTGAGTTGGGTGTTGAAGGCGGGCTGAGTGTTGGTGGTGGGCTGAGTGTTGGTGGTGGGTTGGGCGTTGAGCATGGGTTGATTGTGGGTGGTGGGTTCGGTGTCGACAGGGGGATGGGTGTCGGGCCGGGAATGACGGACGCCGCGGGACTGTCCGCCGGTTCGGGGTTGGCCGACGGAATCGGACTGCCGGGCGGAATCGGACTGCCAGGCGGGACGGGACTGGTCGGTGAGACGGGGCTGGTCGGCGAGACGGGACCGGCCGGTGAGACGGGGCCGGTCGGCGAGACGGTCGCCCCCGGACCGCGGCAGAGGCCGCGACAGGACGGCGACTGGCTCAACCGCGGCGCCCTCTCCTTCCTCGCCGAGGCCTCCGACCTGCTCGCCGGGCAGCTCGACGAGGACCTCGTCGCCGCGCTCGCCGGACAGCTCCTCGTACCGAGGCTCGCCGACTGGTGTGCCGTATGGCTGGAGGACGAGGCCACCGACCGGGCGGGTGGACTCGGGCTGGCCCTCGGACCCCGGCTCGCCCGGGTCTGGCACGGCAGTGAGAACCGGATCGAGGAGCTGCGGCGGGCCCTGGAGAAGGATCCGCCACGGTTGCCGGACTCGGTGCGGTCCCGGGCGGTGCCGGTGCCCTGGCCGGGGGAGGCGTTAGGACCGGGAGAGGCGTTGGGCACGGGGCAGGTGCCGGGGCAGACGGGGGGCGCGGGCGGGGTGAGCGGGGCGGCGCTCGCGTACCGGCTGATCGCGGGCGGCCGGCCGCTCGGCACCCTCGTCATCGGCCGGGCCGGACTGGCCGCCTTCCCCGACGAGATCACCGGGCTCGTCGAGGACCTCAGCCGGCGGATCGCCCTCGCCATCGGCGCGGCCCGCCAGTACGCCCGCCAGGCCACCATCAGCCGGGTCCTCCAGCGGGGCCTGCTGCCCGGCGCGGTCGCCGAGATCCCCGGGGTGCGCAGTGCCCTCGTGTACGAGCCGCTCGACAAGGGCGGACCCAGCGGTGACTTCTACGACCTGTTCCCCGCGGGCGACGGGCGCTGGTGCTTCGTCCTCGGCGACGTCCAGGGCAAGGGGCCCGAGGCCGCCGTCGTGATCGGCCTCGCCCGGCCCTGGGTGCGACTGCTGGCCCGCGAGGGCTACCACGTCGCGGACGTCCTCGACCGCCTCAACCAGCTCCTCCTCGACGACGCGACGGAGGCGGCGGACGCGGCGGCCCGTGCGCTGGTGGCGGCGGGCGGGCCGGGTCTCGGCCCCGACGAGGGTCCGCAGACCCGTTTCCTCTCCATGCTGTACGGCGAGCTGGTGCCCTTCGAGGGCGGCGTACGCTGCACCCTCGCCTCCGCCGGGCACCCGCTGCCGTTGATCCTCGGCCCCGACGGCGACGTACGGGAGGTGGCCGAGCCACAGACCCTCCTCGGTGTCTTCGAGGACGCGACCTACGTCTCCGAGACCTTCGACCTGTACCCCGGCGACACCGTCCTGTGTGTCACCGACGGGGTGACGGAGCGCCGCAGCGGGCCGCGTCAGTTCGATGACGACGAAGGGCTCGCGGAGGCCCTCGCGGGCTGTACGGGGCTGAGTGCCGAGCTCGTCGCGGAACGGATCCGGCGGCTCGTGCACGAGTTCGGCAGCAAGCCGCCGGAGGACGACCTGGCGTTGTTGGTGCTGCAGGCGGAGTGGGCGGAATAGAGCGAGAAACGGCAGGTGAGCGGCTGGAAAGGGGTACGCGGCCGAGTACGGGACAATGGAAGGCATGCCTTCCGCACTTCCCGACGGTGAGCCCGTCCCCGACGACGGGGCGCTGCCCGCGATCGCCCTGGCCGGAGCCGCCGAGCGCCCCCTCGGTTTCTACCTCCACGTGCCGTACTGCGCGACCCGCTGCGGCTACTGCGACTTCAACACCTACACGGCGACCGAGCTGCGGGGCACCGGAGGCGTGCTCGCCTCCCGCGACAACTACGCGGAGACGCTGATCGACGAGGTCCGGCTCGCCCGGAAGGTCCTCGGCGACGACCCGCGACCCGTCCGTACGGTGTTCGTCGGCGGCGGTACGCCCACGTTGCTGGCCGCCGACGACCTCGTACGGATGCTGGGGGCGATCCGGGACGAGTTCGGGCTCGCGGACGACGCGGAGATCACGACCGAGGCGAACCCGGAGTCGGTTGATCCGCGGTATCTGGAGACGCTCAGGACCGGAGGGTTCAACCGGATCTCCTTCGGCATGCAGAGCGCCCGGCAGCACGTCCTCAAGGTGCTCGACCGTACGCACACCCCCGGCCGGCCCGAGGCGTGTGTCGCGGAGGCGCGTGCGGCCGGGTTCGAGCATGTGAACCTCGACCTGATCTACGGCACGCCCGGTGAGTCCGACGACGACTGGCGGGCCTCGCTCGACGCCGCGCTCGGTGCCGGGCCTGACCATGTCTCCGCGTACGCGCTGATCGTCGAGGAGGGGACGCAGCTCGCCCGCCGTATCCGGCGGGGCGAGGTGCCGATGACGGACGACGACGTGCATGCGGACCGGTATCTGATCGCCGACGAGGTGCTGTCCGGGGCGGGGTTCGACTGGTACGAGGTGTCGAACTGGGCCACTTCCGCCGCCGGGCGGTGCCTGCACAACGAGCTGTACTGGCGGGGTGCCGACTGGTGGGGGGCCGGGCCCGGGGCCCACAGCCATGTGGGCGGGGTGCGGTGGTGGAACGTGAAGCATCCCGGGGCGTATGCGGGGGCGTTGGCCGCGGGGCGGTCTCCGGGGGCGGGGCGTGAGCTCCTCTCGGAGGAGGACCGGCGGGTGGAGCGGATTCTGCTCGAGCTGCGGCTTCGGGAGGGGTGTCCGTTGTCGCTGCTGAGGGTGGAGGGGCTTGCGGCGGCGGGGCGTGCGTTGTCTGAAGGGTTGCTCGAGCCCGGGCCGTACGGCGAGGGGCGGGCGGTTCTTACGTTGCGTGGGCGGTTGCTGGCGGATGCGGTGGTCAGGGACCTGGTGGACTGAGGGGGCTGCGCCCCAGACCCGAGCTGTGTTCTTCTTCCGCGGGCGAGTGGGGGCTGGTCGCGCAGTTCCCCGCGCCCCTGAGGGGGCCGGGGCTCCGCCCCGGATCCCCCGTCCGCCCGGTGGTACTTCGCCTGCGGGCGGGTGGGGGCTGGTCGCGCAGTTCCTCGCGCCCCGGGGGGATCGGGGCTGCGCCCCTGATCCCCCCGGTTGCCTGGAGTTCTTCGGCTGCGGGCCGGTGGGGGTTGCTCGCGCAGTTCCCCGCGCCCCTAAAAGCCTTCAGCCCGTCCGGCGTTTGAGGGCGAGGGAGCGTGTTGTCAGTGCGGGGCTGTGACGAAGTCGATGAGTTCCTCCACTCGGCCCAGGAGCTCCGGCTGCAGGTCCTTGTAGGAGTGGACGCGGGACAGGATGTGCTGCCAGGCGGCGCCGGTGTTCTCGGGCCAGCCGAGGGCGCGGCAGACGCCGGTTTTCCAGTCCTGGCCGTGGGGGACCCGGGGCCAGGACGGGATGCCCACGGAGGACGGCTTCACGGCTTCCCAGATGTCGATGTAGGGATGGCCGAGGACCAGGGCGTGCTCGCTCGTGACCGACGCCGCGATACGGGACTCCTTGCTGCCGGGCACCAGGTGGTCGACGAGGACGCCGAGGCGGGCGTCCGGCCCGGGCGAGAAGTCCGCCACGATCGCGGGCAGGTCGTCGACGCCCTCCAGGTACTCGACCACGACGCCCTCGATGCGCAGATCGTCGCCCCAGACCCGTTCGACCAGCTCGGCGTCGTGGCGGCCCTCCACGTAGATCCGGCCGGCACGGGCGACCCGGGCCCGAGCGCCGGGGACGGCCACCGAACCGGAGGCCGTGCGGGTGGGACGGACGGCGGTGGTGGAGGGGCGGGTGAGAGTGACCACCCGGCCCTCCAGGAGGAAGCCGCGCGGTTCCAACGGGAACACGCGGTGCTTGCCGAAGCGGTCCTCCAGTGTCACCGTGCCCGCCTCGCAGCGGATCACCGCACCGCAGAAGCCGGTAGCCGGCTCCTCGACCACCAGGCCCGGCTCCGCCGGAACCTCCGGCACGGGCTTGGGCTTCTTCCATGGCGGAGTCAGGTCCGGAGAGTACTGGCGCATTCGGATGACGATAGGAGAAGCCCGGCGGCACTCACCGCGACACGCCGAAATCCGACGCGTCGAAACCGGGCGTGGCGAAACCGGGCGTGGCGGAACCCGGCACGCCGAAACGCGCGGCCAACGCGTCCCGCTGGGACCGCACGAACCCGGCGTCCACGACCGCCCCGTGACCGGGCACGTACAGCGCGTCCTCCCCGCCGAGGTCGAGCAACCGGTCGAGGGCCCCGGGCCAGCGCGACGGTACGGCGTCGGGGCCCGCCTGGGGCTCGCCGGACTCCTCCACCAGGTCGCCGCAGAACACCACCGTCGGGTCGCCCGGCACCACGACCACGAGGTCGTGGGCGGTGTGGCCCTCGCCCATCCGCACCAGCAGGACCTCGGTGCCGCCGGTCAGCTCAAGATGCCAGGTACCCCACACGTAGTGCCGGGGAAGCACCAGGGTGTCCGCCGCCTCCTCCGCCGCCCGGGCGTCCAGACCGCACCGCACCGCGTCCGCGTACAGCTCCTCGCGCCCGTGCTCGTACACCTCGGCCGAGCCGCCCGCGACGAGGACCTCCGCGCCCGCGAACGCCGCCGCGCCGAAGACATGGTCGAAGTGGGGGTGCGTGAGCGCGAGGAAGGTCACACGGCGGCCGGCGAGCGTCTGCGCCTCCCCGCGCAACCGTGCGCCCTCCGCGAGGCTCGACCCCGCGTCGACGATCAGCGCCCCGCCCTCGCCCACGACCAGCCCGACCGTGCAGTCCCAGACCGGAAGCCGCCGCCGCCCGACCCGCGGTGTCAGCTCCTCCCACCCGGACTCTTCCCAAGTCACCTTCATACGCCGACGCTAGCGGTGAGGGCGTGGACGGTACGACATCGCGGGCAGGGACGGTGTGACATCACGGGACACGTCGGTGTACGTCCGTGCACCTTGCACAAGATCGCGGGGCCGCCCTTGCCGGGGCCGTACCCACCGGCCGTACACTGGGCCGGGGAATGCTGGCACTCGCACGCGCTGAGTGCCAAGCGAGGCGCCGAGGGGTCGACAGCTGGAGGTGTGCGCGATGCTCAGTGAACGCAGGCTCGAAGTGCTGCGCGCCATCGTCCAGGACTATGTCGGCACCGACGAGCCGGTCGCGGTCGGGTCCAAGGCGCTGACCGAGCGGCACCGGCTGGGGGTCTCCCCGGCCACCGTCCGCAACGACATGGCGGCCCTGGAGGACGAGGGGTACATCGCCCAGCCGCACACCAGCGCCGGGCGGATCCCCACCGACAAGGGCTACCGGCTCTTCGTCGACAAGCTCGCCGGCGTCAAGCCGATGACCGCGCCCGAGCGGCGGGCCATTCAGAACTTCCTGGACGGCGCGGTCGACCTGGACGACGTCGTCGGGCGGACGGTGCGGCTGCTTGCGCAGCTGACCCGGCAGGTCGCCGTCGTGCAGTATCCGTCGCTGACGAGATCGACCGTGCGGCACGTGGAGCTGCTGTCCCTCGCCCCTGCTCGTGTGATGCTCGTGCTGATCACGGACACCGGGCGGGTCGAGCAGCGCATGATCGACTGCCCGGCACCGTTCGGAGAAACGTCTCTCGCGGATCTGCGGGCCCGGCTCAACAGCAGGGTCGCGGGCCGTCGCTTCGCGGATGTCCCGCAGCTCGTGCAGGACCTCCCGGACGCGTTCGAGGCGGAGGACCGGGGTACGGTCGCGACGGTGCTCTCCACTCTTCTGGAGACGCTCGTCGAGGAGACCGAGGAGCGGCTGATGATCGGCGGAACCGCCAATCTGACGCGCTTCGGACATGACTTCCCTCTCACCATCCGGCCGGTGCTCGAAGCGCTGGAGGAGCAGGTCGTGCTTCTCAAGTTGCTTGGTGAGGCCGGGGATTCGAGCATGACCGTGCGAATCGGTCACGAGAACGCGTATGAGGGACTCAACTCCACGTCCGTGGTCTCGGTCGGCTACGGTTCGGGCGGCGAGGCAGTAGCCAAACTCGGCGTGGTCGGCCCGACCCGCATGGATTACCCGGGAACGATGGGAGCGGTACGCGCAGTGGCACGGTACGTCGGACAGATCCTGGCGGAGTCGTAAGTGGCCACGGACTACTACGCCGTACTCGGCGTACGCCGCGACGCGTCCCAGGACGAGATCAAGAAGGCCTTCCGGCGGCTCGCACGCGAGCTGCACCCGGACGTCAATCCCGATCCGAAGACGCAGGAGCGGTTCAAGGAGATCAACGCCGCGTACGAGGTGTTGTCGGACCCGCAGAAGAAGCAGGTCTACGACCTCGGCGGCGACCCGCTGTCCCAGTCGGGCGGCGGCGGTGCGGGCGGCTTCGGCGCCGGTGGGTTCGGGAACTTCTCGGACATCATGGACGCCTTCTTCGGTACGGCGTCGCAGCGCGGTCCGCGGTCGCGTACGCGGCGTGGCCAGGACGCCATGATCCGGCTCGAGATCGAGCTGGACGAGGCGGCCTTCGGCACGACCAAGGACATCCAGGTCGACACGGCCGTCGTCTGCGCCACCTGCAACGGTGAGGGCGCGGCGCCGGGTACCTCGGCCCAGACCTGTGACATGTGTCGCGGTCGGGGTGAGGTGTCCCAGGTCACGCGGTCCTTCCTCGGGCAGGTCATGACCTCCCGGCCGTGTCCGCAGTGCCAGGGCTTCGGGACCGTCGTCCCGACTCCCTGCCCCGAGTGCGCCGGTGACGGGCGGGTCCGGTCGCGTCGCACGCTGACCGTCAAGATCCCCGCCGGTGTCGACAACGGCACGCGGATCCAGCTCGCGGGCGAGGGTGAGGTCGGGCCCGGTGGCGGTCCCGCCGGTGACCTCTACGTCGAGATCCACGAGCTGCCGCACTCCACCTTCCAGCGGCGCGGGGACGATCTGCACTGCACGGTGACCATTCCGATGACCGCGGCCTCGCTCGGCACCAAGGTGCCGCTGGAGACCCTCGACGGTCTTGAGGAGGTCGACATCCGTCCGGGCACGCAGTCCGGGCAGTCGATCCCGCTGCACGGGCGGGGTGTCACGCATCTGCGTGGCGGCGGCCGGGGTGACCTCATCGTGCATGTCGAGGTGACCACGCCGACGAAGCTCGATCCCGAGCAGGAGCGGTTGCTGCGGGAGCTGGCGATACTGCGGGGCGAGGAGCGGCCCACCGGGCAGTTCCAGCCCGGGCAGCAGGGTCTGTTCTCGCGTCTGAAGGACGCGTTCAACGGTCGCTGACGGGTGTTCCTGGGGCTCCGCCCCAGGCTCCCGATGGGGTTCTTCGGCCGCGGGTGGGTGGGGGCTGGTCGCGCCCACGCGGCGGAGCCGCATATGTCACGGTCCCGGGGGCGCCCCCGGGCGCGCGGCCGCCCCGCCCCGCGGGCGCGGCCGGGGGATTATAAAAAAAAGACAGAGCCCCCCCAAGTGTGAAAAGATAAATAGGG